>NZ_JCBANG010000004.1:0-137981 GCF_059760905.1 Achromobacter sp. 1011811831 | reverse complement strand
GCGCATGACAGGCGCGGCCCTTGCGGCATGGAATTGTCCGAGCCTGCCGCGTGCTCAACACCCGGCAGGCCACGGCCTCAGCGCGTCAGCACGCGGTCCAGCGATTCGGTGAAGCGCTTGACATCCTGGAAGCCCACCACGCGCGCATCCGGCAGCTCCTTGCCGCCGGGTTCGAAGAACATGATGCCCGGCGGGCCGAACAGGCGGAAGCGCTTGAGCAGCGCCCGGTCGTCGGCGTTGTTGGCGGTCACGTCGGCCTGCAACAGCAGCATCTGGCCCATCCGTTGCGCGACGCCGGGATCGGTGAAGGTGAAGCGCTCCATCTCGCGGCACGACACGCACCAGTCGGCATAGAAATCCAGCATCACCGGCTGGCGGCTCTGCGCCAGCGCGGCATCCAGCTCGGCGATGGTGCGCACGCGCTTGAAGTGCGCCTCGCCAGCGGCCGCCGCGCCCGGCGTGGCGACGTTGCCGCCGCCCGCTGCCAGATGACCCAGCGGCTGCAGCACGTCGCGGCCGCCGCTCGCGGCGCCGACCAGCCAGGCCGCCGCGGCCAGCGCCAGCAGCAGGCCCATGCCCTTGCCGAACATGCGGCCCGCGCCAGCGCCGGCCGGCAGCGCATCGAAGGCTCGCAGCATCACGGCGGCCACGATGGCCAGGAAGGCCCAGCCCGTCATCTGCACCCAGGTCGGCACCACCGGGATCAGCATCCACCACGCCGTTGCCAGCAACAGCATGCCGAACAGGCGCTTGACGCCGTCCATCCACGGGCCGGCCTTGGGCAGCAGCGCGCCCGACGAGGCGCCTACGATCAGCAGCGGCACGCCCATGCCCCAGGCCATCGCGAACAGGGCGGAACCGCCCAGCACCACGTCGCCGGTCTGCGAGATGTACAGCAGCGCGCCGGCCAGCGGCGCGGCCACGCAGGGCCCGACGATCAGGGCCGACAGCGCGCCCATCAGCAGCGCGCCGGTGTAGCGCCCGCCCGGAATGCGCGACGAGCGCTCCGACAGGCGCGCCTGGATGCCGGACGGCATCTGGAACGTGAACACGTCGAACATGGCCAGCGCCAGCACCGCCAGCAACGCGGCGAACAGGCTCAGGATCCAGGGCGTCTGCAACCATGCGGCCAGGCCCGCGCCGCTCAGGCCGGCGGCCACGCCCAGCGCGGTGTACACGACGGACATGCCCAGCACATAGGTGGCGGCCAGGCCCAGTCCGCGTCCGCGCGCGGGCTTGGCGCCGGGCGCCGTGCCGCCCACCACGATGGACGACAGGATCGGGATCATCGGCAGCACGCAGGGCGTGAAGGCCAGCAGCAGGCCCAGCACCAGGAACACGCCGGCGGTCTTGGCCCAGCCCAGTCCGCCCAGCGCGTCGGCCAGACCGGTGTCGCCGGCGCTCAGCAGGCCGCCCAGGCCGCTGGCGGGTGCGCCGCCCGACGCCGCCCCGCCAGCCCCGGCCAGCGCGCCGCCCGCGACGGCGTAGCCGCCCTGCACGGGGGTCAGCTTCACGCTGTGGTCCATCGGCGGATAGCACAGGCCGGCATCGGCGCAGCCTTGCGAGGTGGCGGTCAAGGTGAAGGCCTGGCCGCCGGGTTGCACCGGCACGCGCACGATCACGTCCTGGTGGTAGACCTCCATGTCCTTCTCGAACGTGGGGTCATACTTCACCTCGCCCTTAGGATAGACCGCCTCGCCCAGCGTGGCCGCGCCCATCGGGCTGATGGTGATGCCGAAGCGCTCGCGGTACATGTAGTAGCCGGGCGCGACGCGGTAGCGCAGTTCGACGGTGTCCGGCGCGCTCATGGCGGCGCTGAAGACGAAGGCTTTTTCGGGATCCAGGAATTCGGCCTCGGCGCGCGCGGCGGCGTTCCAACCCAGCCACAGCAGCGCCAGGGCCAGCAGCGCGAACAGCCGCCTGGCAAGATCCGTCCTGGACGGGCGCAGGGCGCGGCCGCCAGCCATACCGGCAAATTGCAACATCAGTCTCTCTTGTTCTGCACGATGGCCGTCTGTTCGCGCACCCAGTCCAGGTAGGGCGCCGCGCCGCCGATCACGGGCAGCACGATGATTTCGGGCACATCGTAGGGATGCATCTGCGCCAGCGCGGCAACGACCGCCGCATGGCGCGCGTAGGTGGTCTTGATGTGGATGGGCACTTCCTCGGCCCCTTCCACCTCGCCTTGCCACATGTAGATGGACAGGCCCGGCGCGCCGAGGTTCACGCAGGCCGCCAGGCCGTCTTCGACCAGCACGTGCGCGATCCGTTTCGCCAACAGCAGGTCGGGCGCATTGCTGATGATCAGCACCACGTCGTCGTCGCGCAACATGCAACCTCCAGGGAATACCCTTGCGGGATGTAACTCGGGGTATTTTATCGATATTGCCGCAGCCGTCCGGCGCCGCCGGATGCCCGTGCCCTCATGCTCGTCTGCTCATGATCAAACAGAGGCCCGCATGTCCGACAATTGCCTGTTCTGCCGCATCGCCCGCCGCGAGATTCCCGCCCACATCCTGCACGAGGATGACCGCCTGCTGGCTTTCCTGGACATCCAGCCGGTGCGGCCCGGCCACACGCTCATCATTCCCAAGCAGCACTATCCCTATTTCGAGGACATGCCGGCGGACCTGGCCGGCCACATCCTGAACCTGGGACAGAAGCTGGGACGGCACATGAAGCGCCTGTATGGCGTGGACCGGGTGGGCTTTGCCTTCACCGGCATCCACGTGGCACACGCCCACGCCCATGTGATCCCCATGCACGACCCGCAGGACGTGACGTCGACGCAGTACATCGTGCAGAAGGATCTCACCTTCACCATGCCGCCGCAGGCCCCGCAAGAGGAACTGGCCGCGACCGCGGCCCAGTTGCGCGGCGAATTGCACGGCGAGCCGGCGCGCGCCGGCTGAAGGGCGGCGCGAATCACAGCGCACAAAAAAACAAGGGCAGGTCCGAAGACCTGCCCTTGTCGCTTATCGCTACCGCCTACAACTTATTCGGCGGCGCTGTCTTCAGCGGCTTCATCGACTTCCGGACGGTCGACCAGCTCCATGAAAGCCATGGGAGCGTTGTCGCCTTGACGGAAGCCCATCTTCAGCACGCGGGTGTAGCCGCCGTTGCGGTTCGCGTAGCGCGGACCGATTTCGGCGAAGAGCTTCACCACGGCGTCGCGATCGCGCAGGCGGGCAAAAGCCAGACGCTTGTTCGCGAGCGTGGGCTCCTTGCCCAGCGTGATCAGGGGTTCGATGACGCGGCGCAATTCTTTCGCCTTCGGCAGCGTGGTCTTGATCGCTTCGTGAGTGATCAGCGAAACGGCCATGTTGCGGAACATGGCAAGACGGTGACTGCTGGTGCGGTTGAGCTTACGCAAGCCATTACCGTGACGCATGATAAGTTTCCTTTGAATCTAAAGACGGCGTTTCCGCCATCGGGTTGCCGGCTCTTCTATCAACCTGCAATCAGGCCGCGGTCCGGTGAAAAACGGTGCATTTTACGACGATTTCGCAAACCGCCCGGCCAACCGGCCGGGCGTTGCGGGCAGCATGCCTTGCGGCGCGCCGCCCGGGTGATGCTTAGGGACGCTCCAGGCCCAGCGGGGGCCAGTTTTCGAGCTTCATGCCCAGCGTCAGGCCGCGTGCGGCCAGCACTTCCTTGATCTCGTTGAGCGACTTGCGACCCAGGTTCGGGGTCTTGAGCAGTTCGTTCTCGGTACGCTGGATCAGGTCGCCGATGTAGTAGATGTTTTCGGCCTTCAGGCAGTTGGCCGAACGCACGGTCAGTTCCAGGTCGTCGACCGGACGCAGCAGGACCGGGTCGATCTGCGGCGTGCCGCGGACCGGGGCTTCGTAGGAATCGCCAGCGCCTTCCAGGGCGGCGAAGACCGAGATCTGGTCCATCAGGATGCGGGCCGACTGGCGCACCGCTTCCTCGGGCGAGATCACGCCGTTGGTTTCGATGTCCAGGACCAGCTTGTCCAGGTCGGTGCGCTGTTCCACGCGGGCGCTTTCAACGGCGTAGCTGACGCGACGGACCGGGCTGAACGAAGCGTCCAGCACGATGCGGCCGATGGTGTGGGTGCGGTCTTCCGACAGCGCGCGCACGTTGCCCGGCACATAGCCGCGGCCCTTTTCGACCTTGATCTGCATTTCCAGCTTGCCGGCATCCGTCAGGTTGCAGATGGCGTGGCCGGGATTGATGATCTCGACGTCGTGCGGCAGCTCAATGTCGCTGGCCAGCACGGTGCCGGCGCCGGTCTTGCGCAGGACCAGGGTGACTTCGTCGCGGTTGTGCAGCTTGAAGACCACGCCCTTCAGGTTCAGCAGGATGTCGACGACATCTTCGCGAACGCCCGGGATGGTCGAGTATTCGTGCACCACGCCGGTCATCTGCACTTCGGTCGGCGCGTAGCCGGTCATCGAGGACAGCAGGATGCGGCGCAGGGCGTTGCCCAGCGTGTGACCGTAGCCACGCTCGAACGGCTCCATCACGATCTTGGCATGGTGGGTGCCGACCGGTTCGACTTCAATGGAGCGCGGCTTCAGGAAACCTTGAGTGGACATCGATTTTGTTCCTTTTCAATACCCTCGGCTCGTTACACCGATAAGGCTGATGGACAGGGTGAAACTTGAAAAACGGGGCGCGAAGAACGCGGCCCTTTACTACCGCAAAGCCCGCTGCGCCGAAAACGGCGTAGCGGGCTGCTGCGGGACTTGCAGACGTGTCGCAGGGAACCGCCGATGCGCCTGCGAAGGTGGCGCGTGGCGGCTCCAGGCCGGCGATTAACGCGAGTACAGTTCCACGACCATCGATTCGTTGATGTCGCGAGCGACGTCAGCGCGATCGGGGGCCGACTTGAACGTGCCGGTCATCTTGGCGGCGTCGACTTCCACCCACTGGGGGATGCCGATGCTGTTGGCCAGGTCGAGCGATTCCTTGATACGGCCTTGCTTCTTGGCCTTTTCGCGGATCGTGATGACGTCGCCAGCCTTGACCAGCATCGAGGCGATGTCGGCGGTGTGGCCATTCAGTTCGACGGCGCGGTGGCTCACCAGCTGGCGAGCTTCGGCGCGGGTCGAGCCGAAGCCCATGCGGTAGACGACGTTGTCCAGGCGCGATTCCAGCAGCTGGATCAGCGTTTCGCCGGTGTTGCCACGGCGACGCTCGGCTTCAGCGAAGTACTTGCGGAATTGCTTTTCCAGCACGCCGTACATGCGCTTCAGCTTTTGCTTTTCGCGCAGCTGCAGGCCGTAGTCGGAAGTGCGGGCACCCGAAGTGCGGCCGTGTTGGCCAGGCTTGGAATCCAGCTTGCACTTGGAATCCAGCGAGCGACGGGCGCTCTTCAGGAACAGGTCAGTACCCTCGCGGCGCGAGAGCTTGCATTTGGGTCCAATATAACGTGCCATGTGGATTCCCTTTAGATACGACGACGCTTCGGCGGACGGCAGCCGTTGTGCGGAACGGGCGTGATGTCGGCGATGCTCGAGATCTTGATGCCCAGCGCGTTCAGGGCGCGGACCGACGATTCACGGCCGGGGCCGGGGCCCTTGATGCGCACTTCCAGCGTCTTGATGCCGTATTCCAGCGCAACGCGGCCAGCCGTTTCAGCGGCGACCTGCGCGGCGAACGGGGTCGACTTACGCGAGCCCTTGAAGCCAGCACCGCCCGACGTGGCCCACGACAGCGCGTTGCCCTGACGGTCGGTGATGGTGATGATGGTGTTGTTGAACGAAGCGTGAACGTGCGCGATGCCGTCCGAGACGTTCTTCTTGACCTTTTTGCGCACGCGCGAAGCGCCGCTGGTGGAAGCTTTCGCCATAATCCAGTTCCTCGATTATTTCTTCAGGGACGCAGCAGCACGACGCGGTCCCTTGCGGGTGCGAGCGTTGGTGCGAGTGCGCTGGCCGCGCACGGGCAGGCCGCGCTTGTGGCGCATGCCGCGGTAGGTTCCCAGGTCGATCAAACGCTTGATCGAGAGCTGCACTTCACGACGCAGGTCGCCTTCAACCGTGAACAAACCAACGTGTTCGCGGACGCGTTCCAGTTCAGCGTCGGTCAGATCCTTGACCTTTTTGTCAAACGGGACGTTCGCCGATTCGCAGATCTTGCGAGCGCGGGTACGACCGATGCCAAAAATGGCGGTCAGGCCGATCTCGGCGTGCTGTTGCGGCGGAATGTTAATGCCAGCAATACGGGCCATGACTGTTCCTTGAATAAATCCGTTGCGTAGTCGCTAACCCGGGTTAGCCTTGACGCTGCTTATGACGCGGGTCGGTGCAGATGACACGCACGACGCCGTGACGTTTGATAACTTTGCAGTTGCGGCAGATCCGCTTAACCGATGCCATTACTTTCATGGTTGACTCCTAATTTTCCGTAATCCGTATCCGCTCACTTGGAGCGGAACACAATCCTGGCCCGCGTCAGGTCATAGGGCGTGAGCTCCACTGTGACCTTGTCACCCGGCAGGATCCGGATGTAATGCATACGCATCTTGCCGGAAATATGGCCCAACACCACGTGGCCGTTTTCGAGCTTGACGCGAAATGTCGCGTTGGGGAGGTTCTCAAGAACCTCGCCTTGCATCTGAATGACGTCGTCCTTGGACATTCTTTTGCTTACCGCATCGGCAAACCCGCGCCCTTGAAGTTAGCCTTCTTGAGCAACGAGTCGTACTGGTGAGACATCATGTAGGCCTGAACCTGCGCCATGAAATCCATCGTCACCACCACAATGATCAGCAGGGACGTACCACCGAAGTAGAAGGGCACATTCCAGCGCATCACCAAGAATTCCGGCAACAGGCACACCAACGTGATGTAGATGGCACCTGCGAGCGTCAAACGCATCAGGATCTTGTCGATGTAGCGCGCCGTTTGTTCACCCGGACGGATGCCCGGAACGAATGCGCCGCTCTTCTTCAGGTTGTCCGCCGTTTCGCGGCTGTTGAACACCAGAGCCGTGTAGAAAAAGCAGAAGAAAATAATCGCGACCGAGTACAGCGTGATGTAGAGCGGTTGACGAGGCGACAGGGCCGCAGCCAGGTCGCTAAGCCAGCGCATGTTCTCGCTGCTGGAAAACCAGCTCGTGATCGTGGCCGGGAACAGGATGATCGACGACGCGAAGATCGGCGGAATCACCCCAGCCATGTTCAGCTTCAAGGGCAGGTGCGAGCTTTGCCCGCCGTAGACCTTGTTGCCGACCTGGCGCTTGGCGTAGTTGACCGTGATCTTGCGCTGTCCGCGTTCCACGAACACCACAAAAGCGGTCACCAGCACCACCAGGGCCACGATGAACAGCGCAGACAGCACAGACATCGAGTTGGTGCGAACCAGATCCAGCAGCGCGGCCAGCGCGGCGGGCAGACCCGCAACGATACCGGCGAAGATCAGGATCGAAATCCCGTTGCCCAGACCGCGTTCCGTGATCTGCTCACCCAGCCACATGACGAACATGGTGCCGGTGACCAGGGTCACGACGGTCGTGAAGCGGAACAGCATGCCCGGATCGATCACCAGTCCCTGCTGGGACTCAAGCGCAACCGAAATGCCCACAGCCTGCACCAGCGCCAGCACGACCGTGCCGTAGCGGGTGTATTGGGTGATCTTCCGACGACCGGCCTCGCCCTCTTTCTTGAGCGCTTCCAGCGACGGCACCACCACAGACATCAGCTGCATGATGATGGATGCCGAAATGTACGGCATGATCCCCAGGGCAAAAATCGAGAAGCGCGAGAGCGCCCCGCCCGAGAACATGTTGAACAGGCCCAGGATCCCGCCCTGGTTCTGGCGGAACAGGTCCGCCAGCGCATCCGGGTTGATGCCCGGCACGGGGATGTGTGTACCCAAACGGTAAACCACCAGGGCGAGCACCAGGAACACGAGGCGGCGCTTTAGGTCGCCGTACCGTGCTCCGGTTTTGCCCAATGCCTGCGCGTTAGCCACTCGTCACCTCGTGATCAGGCAAGCGAGCCGCCCGCGGCTTCGATGGCGGCGCGAGCGCCGGCCGTCGCGGAAATGCCCTTGAGCACAACCTTGCGCGAGATTTCACCCGACTTGATGACCTTGGCGAAACGAACCGCCTGGCCAATCACGCCAGCGGCCTTCAGCACTTGCACATCGATTTCATCGACGGGCACGGCTTGCAGTTCCGACAGACGCACTTCGGCGTACAGGTGCTGGCCCAGCGGCGTGAAACCGCGCTTGGGCAGGCGACGCTGCAGCGGCATCTGACCGCCTTCGAAGCCAACCTTATGGAAACCGCCCGAGCGCGACTTCTGACCCTTGTGACCACGGCCGGCGGTCTTACCCAGACCCGAACCGATGCCACGGCCGACGCGGCGCTTGGCGTGCTTGCTGCCCTCAGCGGGCTTCAGCGTATTGAGTTGCATATCCGACATGGTGATTCCTTAGGCTTCCGAGACGGAAACGAGATAATCCACCTTACGGATCATCCCACGCACCTCGGGCGTATCGACCAGCACGCGGCTGCTGTTGATACGGCCCAAGCCCAGACCGCGAACCGTGTCACGGTGCGATTGCTTGGTACCGATCACGGAGCGCACGAGGGTCACTTTGATCTGCTTCTGAGCCATGATTTACCCCAGGATCTCTTCGACGGTCTTGCCGCGCTTGGCAGCAACATCCGCCGGGGTCAGGGAGGCGCGCAGGCCATTCAACGTGGCGCGAACCATGTTGTAGGGGTTGCTCGAGCCCAGGCTCTTGGCAACCACGTTACGCACACCCATCACTTCGAAAATAGCGCGCATCGGGCCGCCGGCGATCACGCCAGTACCTTCAGCAGCGGGCGAAATCAGCACGGTAGCGGCGCCATGCTTGCCGACCACGGTGTGGTGCAGCGTGCCGTTCTTCAGCGCAACCTTGAACATGCCGCGACGGGCCTGTTCCATCGCCTTCTGGACCGACACCGGCACTTCACGCGCCTTGCCCTTGCCCATGCCGACGCGGCCGTCGCCATCGCCAACCACGGTCAGCGCGGCGAAGCTCATGGTGCGACCACCCTTCACGACCTTGCTGACGCGGTTGACCGCGATCATCTTCTCGCGCAGGCCGTCATCGTTCTCTTTTTCCGCGGCGTTCTTGCCTTGTACTTTAGCCATTTGACAGATCCTCGCTTAGAACTTCAGGCCGGCTTCACGCGCGGCGTCGGCCAGCGCTTTCACGCGGCCATGGTAACGAAAGCCCGAGCGATCGAAAGCGACCAGTTCGATACCGGCAGCCTTGGCCTTTTCGGCCACGCGCTTGCCAACCAGCGTGGCGGCGGCCTTGTTGCCGCCTTGGCCGGTTTGGCCAGCCAGCTGCGCACGCACTTCGGCTTCCACCGTCGAGGCGCTGACCAGAACGCGATCGCCTTCCGGCGAAATGATGTTGGCGTAGATGTGCTGGTTCGAGCGGAAAATCGAGAGGCGATGAACGCGCAGCTCGGTGATCTTCCGGCGGGTCGGAACCGCACGACGCAAACGGGAAACTTTTTTGTCCATGATTCGTCCTTGCGTGCGCCGTTATTTCTTCTTGGTTTCTTTGATGACGACGCGTTCGTCCGAGTAACGCACGCCCTTGCCCTTGTAGGGTTCGGGTTCGCGGTACGCGCGGAGTTCAGCGGCCACCTGGCCGACGACCTGCTTGTTGGAGCCCTTGATGACGATTTCCGTCTGGGTGGGGCATTCGGCCTTGATGCCGGCCGGCAACTTGTGCAGAACGTCGTGCGAGAAACCGAGCTGCAGCTTAACGGCGTCGCCTTGGATCGAGGCGCGGTAACCCACGCCCACCAGGGTCAGCTTGCGCTCGAAGCCCTTGCTCACGCCGTTGACCATGTTGGCCACCAGCGCGCGCACGGTACCCGACATGGCGTTGGCGTGGCGGGTTTCGTTGGCGGCGACAAACGTCAGCTTGCCGTTGTCCAACGCGACCGCGACGTCGCCAGTCAGGGCTTGGGTCAAGGTGCCCAGCGGGCCCTTGACGGTGATCTGATCCTGCTGGATGCTGGCTTCAACACCCTTCGGCAGTTCGACCGGATATTTAGCGATACGTGACATTCGAATTTCTCCTTAGGCCACGTAGCACAGCACTTCGCCGCCGACGCCATTGGCGCGGGCCTTGCGGTCCGTCATGACGCCACGCGAGGTCGACACGATAGCCACGCCCAGGCCGTTCATGACCTGAGGAATGCTGGTGCGGCCCTTGTAGATGCGCAGGCCGGGACGCGAAACGCGTTCGATGCGCTCGATGACCGGACGGCCAGCGTAGTACTTCAGGGTGATCTCGAGCTCAGGCTTGGCCTGGGTGCCCTTGACTTCGAAGCCGTCGATGTAGCCCTCGTCCTTCAGCACGCCGGCGATAGCCGCCTTCAGCTTCGAGGAGGGCATGCTCACCGTAACTTTGTCCACTTGCTGCGCATTGCGAATGCGGGTCAGCATATCGGCGATGGGATCGCTCATGCTCATATTCTTTCTCCTACCAGCTGGCCTTGGTGATGCCGGGGATTTCACCCTTCATCGCCATTTCACGCAGTTTGTGGCGGGTCAGGCCGAACTTGCGGAACACGCCGCGCGGACGACCGGTGACCACGCAACGGTTACGTTGACGCGTCGGGTTGGCATTGCGCGGCAGCTGTTGCAGCTTGAGCCGAGCTTGGTAACGTTCTTCGTCGGTCTTCGACTGGTCGTCGATGATCGACTTCAACTCAGCGCGCTTGGCGGCGAACTTGTCAGCCAGCTTGGCGCGCTTGATGTCGCGATTGATGAGGGAAAGTTTAGCCACGTCATCAGCCCCTTAGTTACGGAACGGGAAGCTGAAGGCGGTCAGCAGCGCCTTGGCTTCTTCGTCGGTCTTCGCGGAAGTGGTGATGCTGATGTTCAGCCCACGCAGCGCGTCGATCTTGTCGTACTCGATTTCGGGGAAAATGATCTGCTCTTTCACCCCGATGTTGTAGTTGCCACGGCCGTCGAACGCGCGACCCGAGATACCGCGGAAGTCGCGCACGCGAGGCAGCGCAACCGCCACCAGGCGATCCAGGAATTCGTACATGCGTTGACCGCGCAGCGTGACCATGCAACCGATCGGGTAGTTTTCGCGGATCTTGAAGCCGGCGATAGCCTTCTTGGTCTTCGTCACCACGGGCTTTTGGCCAGCGATCTTGGTCAGGTCCGAGACGGCGTGCTCGATAACTTTCTTATCGGAGACCGCTTCCGAGACACCCATGTTCAGGGTGATCTTGGTGATGCGGGGCACTTCCATCACGCTCTTGTAGCCAAACTTGGCTTGCAGGTCGCCAGCGACCTTGCTCTTGTAGAAATCTTGCAAACGAGACATGTCTGTCGCCCCTTACGCCTTGGCGCCGACAACGGCACCATTGGAACGGAACACGCGGACCTTGCGACCGTCGACTTCTTGGACGCCAACGCGATCGCCACGGCCGGTGGCCGGGTTGAACAGCGCGACGTTCGAGATGTGGATCGGCATGGTCTTTTCGACGATTCCGCCCGGGTTGTTGGCCATCGGGTTGGCTTTCATGTGCTTCTTGACGACGTTGACGCCTTCGACCAGGACGTGGTCGGCATCGACGCGGGCCAGCACGGTGCCGCGACGCTTCTTGTCGCGACCGGTCAGGACGATGACTTCGTCGCCTTTACGGATGTTGTTCATCGCGGGGCTCCTTACAGCACTTCCGGGGCCAGCGACACGATCTTCATGAACTTCTCGGTACGCAGTTCACGCGTAACGGGTCCGAAGATGCGGGTGCCGATGGGCTCCAGCTTGGCGTTGAGCAACACGGCGGCATTGCCACCGAAACGGATCAGCGAACCGTCCTTACGGCGCACGCCCTTGGCGGTACGAACCACCACGGCATTGTAAATTTCGCCTTTCTTGACGCGTCCGCGCGGGGCCGCATCCTTGACGCTCACCTTGATGATGTCGCCGATGCCGGCATAACGGCGCTTGGAGCCACCGAGCACCTTAATGCACATGACGTGACGCGCACCAGTGTTATCGGCCACGTCCAGCGTGGTCTGCATTTGGATCATGATTTTTCCTGTTCCAACTTAACTGGAAATACGGTTTTCCCGGGGTTTTCCCCCTAGGAACTCTGCAATTCCTGCCAGTTTTGGTCCCGTCAGGTCAGCCGCCCTGCTTTGGCGCCGAGTTGGCTGTGTCTGCACACTGCACAATCGACGGCTTGCAACGCAACGACCCTGGGTTGAAATCCTGCGGGTATTCCCCCAACACGCCTGACTTGCCTGCTTCGCGTTCCGGCTGGGTCGGTACGACCGGGGCTCATCCCCGAAGTTCCCTTCCTGGCCCTTTTCGCGAAGTTCCTGCCTTTGCGCGCATCGCTCAGTAGCTGTTCACTACCAGAGCAACGCCCGATATCGAGCCGGCAGGCAAATCGACAATCTGGGAAAGCTGACCATTCTATCGCGCTTGGAATCCGCGTGCAAGTGCTTTGTTGAAATATTGCGCATTCCCCCGGTGGCGCCTGTGGAAAACTAACCACGCCGCCATCGCCCGAGCCATTGGCCAGGCGGCGCACCCGCCTCTTGCGGACCGGCCCCCGGGCATTCAGCCGCGCCCCTGCTTCTTGCCGTAGTAGTCCCGTTCCCAGGCATCGTGGTTGACCTTGCCCCGGCGGATCTCGTCGGTGAACGGCGCCGCCATCAGCACCAGACGGTTCAGCCACTTCACCGGCGCGCGGCACGGCCGCTCGAAATCCACGAACAGGACGGCGCGCACGCCATCGGTGTCGTTATGGACCTGGTGGGGATACAGATCGTCGAATACCACCGCCCGGCCCTCGCGCCAGCTGTAGCGCTGGCCGCCGACCTCGATCCAGCACTGCTCGGCGGGTTCCGGCACGACCAGGCCCAGATGCAGCCGCAGCACGCCGTTGTAGGGACCGGTGTGCAACGGAATGCGCTTGCCCGGCTCCAGGATCGAGAAGAAGGCGGTGCGCAGGCCGGGGATGGCGCCCAGCGCCCGGGCCGTGGCCGGACAGCGCCGCAGGTTGCGGTCCGACCGCAGGCCGTAGCCCATGAAGACGAAGGTCTTCCACTGATTGTCCGACGTGATCATGCCGACATCGGGAGAAATCTCGTGAAAAGACGGAAGATGATCGCGCTCTGAAAGGAGTTCCAGCAATTCGGCGCGGATGGCGGGAGTCTGCGCCTCCAGGGCGGCGACCCAGGGAAACTGGCTGTTGTCGAAGATGGGATGGTCACCTACCAGTGACGACAGAGCGATGCGATGGCGCAGCCAGTCGATGAAACGGAAAAAAATCCGGGAGTAGATGCTGGACGGATTCTTGTCGACGGGTTGCACGGTGGATATCGGATGCGGACAGCCAGTGGTGCACTCATTGTGTCCACGCGCCTGCGGCGACGCAAGGGTTGGAACGCACGGATTGGCCCCAGTGCGCCGCGCGAAACTGGTCCTCCCCTTGTCGTACGACCTGGTTTAGACTGGCACGGACAAACTTCACGCCCCCACCCCATTTCGCAAGGAACGACAGGCATGTATGAACAGTTGGCGCTGTATATCGACGGCGAATTCCTCGCCGGCGAGGGCAGGCGCACCCAGGACGTCATCAACCCGGCCACGCTCGAAGTGCTGGGCCAGCTGCCCCACGCCACCGAAGCCGACCTGGACCGCGCGCTCGCCGCGGCCCAGCGCGCCTTCGAGTCCTGGAAGAAATCTTCTCCCATGGACCGTTCCGCCATCCTGCGCAAGGTCGCCCAGCTGTCGCGCGAGCGCGCCAAGGAAATCGGCCGCAACATGACCCTGGACCAGGGCAAGCCGCTGGCCGAGGCCGTGGGCGAAGTCTCGTCCTGCGCCGAACACGCCGACTGGCACGCCGAGGAATGCCGCCGCATCTACGGCCGAGTGATCCCGCCCCGCAACCCGGACGTGCGCCAGATCGTGGTGCGCGAGCCCATCGGCGTGTGCGCCGCCTTCACGCCCTGGAACTTCCCCTACAACCAGGCCATCCGCAAGATCGCCGCTGCGCTGGGCGCGGGCTGCACCGTGGTGCTCAAGGGCCCCGAGGATTCGCCGTCCGCCGTCATGGCGATCGCGCGCATGTTCCACGAGGCCGGCCTGCCCAAGGGCTGCCTGAACATCGTCTGGGGCGAGCCCGCCAAGATCTCCGACTACCTGATCCGCTCGCCCATCGTGCGCAAGGTGTCCTTCACCGGCTCGGTGCCGGTGGGCAAGCAGCTGGCCGCGCTGGCCGGCGCACACATGAAGCGCGTCACCATGGAACTCGGCGGCCACTCGCCGGTGCTGGTGTTCGAGGACGCCGACATCGACCGCGCCGCCGAGATGCTGGCCAAGTTCAAGATCCGCAACGCCGGCCAGGTCTGCGTGTCGCCCACCCGCTTCTATGTGCAGAACGGCGCCTACGAGCAGTTCCTGGCGCGCTTCACCGACGTGCTGAAGAACGTCAAGGTCGGCGACGGCCTGGAAGCCGGCACCGACATGGGCCCGCTGGCGCACGAGCGCCGCGTGCCGGCCATGGCGGCCTTCGTCGAGGACGCCCAGAAGCACGGCGGCAAGGTCGTCGTGGGCGGCGGCGCGCTGGACCGCAAGGGCTTCTTCTTCGCCCCCACCGTGGTCACGGACCTGCCCGACAACGCCATGCTGATGACCGAGGAACCCTTCGGCCCGGTGGCGCCGGTGGTGCGCTTCAGCGATACGGACGAAGTGCTCAAGCGCGCCAACAGCCTGCCGTTCGGCCTGTCGTCCTACGTCTTCACCAATTCGCTGAAGACCGCCACCAAGGTCTCCAACGGCCTGGAAGCCGGCATGGTCAACATCAACCACTTCGGCAGCGCGCTGGCCGAGACGCCGTTCGGCGGCATCAAGGACAGCGGCATCGGCAGCGAAGGCGGCCTGGAAACCTTCGACGGCTACCTGGTCACGAAGTACATCACGCACATCTGAGCGTGCTCCGGCGCCAGCCGGAATGAGGCAAACGGGCTCCTTCGGGAGCCCGTTTGCCTTGCGGCGCCGGACGTGCCGTAGCGGGCCATGGCGGACGCCCGCCCGTCGCGCAGCATGCCCGGCGATGCGCACGGCACGCCATGCGCCGGGTGCGACACGCGGCCGGCGTGATCTGCGAGCGCCGGTGCGACAATTCCTCGGGGCCATTGCGTCTTGCGCCTGGCCCGTCACGGCGCCCTCGCGCGCCGTTCCCCGCCCTCCTTCCGTCCCGACATCGCCCGCCTGCGACCACGCACGCGGGCTTTTTTGCGTCGCGGGCCGCGGGCTCCGCCCACCGCTAACTCCCAACCCGACCGCGCCCACACGCGCGTCGGCACGGCGGACGGGCATGTTCCTTCCATCATCCGAACGAGGCTCTCATGCAGACCAACACTTCCGTTCCCTCTCCCTCCGTTCCCGCGCCCCGGGTCGCGTCCATGTTCTGGCAAACCTGGGCGTCCAACGTGGACGTCCGCCGCCAATGGGACAAGCTGGGCGTGGGCACGACGATCTTCCAATGGGTGGCCGTCAACGGCAGCTCCTTCATCCCCAATCCCTGGCTGCCGCTGCACGGCAGGCAGCTGGACCTGGCGGACATCGCCACCCGGCCCTGGGCGCGGCGCATGATCATCGGCACGCCAGGCCTGTCCGACGAGACCCAGGCCCGCGCCCGCATTCACGAACTGGCCGACTTGGCGCAGAAGTTCGGCACGCTGCCCTACCCGTCCAATGCCGCCGGTTTCTATTTCCCGGTGGAGATCGATCCCACCTACACCGCCGCGCCCGCCGACTTCGGCGCCATCTGGTCCAAGCTGCCGCGCCCCCTGTACGTGTCGGTCTACTACGGCGCCGGCGTCGACGACGCGGCCGCCGCGCAATGGCTGGACGCGTTCATCCCGCAGGACGTGACCATCCTGTTCCAGGACGGCGTGGGCGCGCACGGCGCGACGCCGCAACAGGCGCTGGCCCGCTTCGACCTGATCCGCGCGCGGCATCCGAAGACCGAGATGATCGCCGAGGCCTTCCGTCCGAACCCCGCGCCCAGCGGCGCCTATTTCATTCCCGCCACGGCCGCCGAATACCAAGCGCAGCTGCAGGCCTACGCCCATCTGGATCCGGTGCACGTGTTCGACGGCCCCAACTACCTGGACGCGGCGCTGATCCAGCGCATCGGCGGCGTGGAGCCGGCCCTGCCGCCGACGGCGTTGAACGCGCGCGTCAACAGCTGGGGCGACGTGCGGCTGGACTGGCAGCGCGCCAGCGCCGCATCGGTGGCGGTGGCGAAATACCGCGTCGAGATCCTGGACGGCACAGGCGCGCAGGTATTGCGCCGCTATGAGGTGCCCGGCGGCCAGGCCCACTGCTTCTATCCCGTCGACGATGGCGTGGCCGATTTCGGCTTCCCGCCCGCCTACCTGGTGTGGCGCGTGACCGAAGTGGCGGCCAACGGCTACGAAAGCGATCCCTCGGCCCTGTCCGCCGGCATGGCGGTGCAGGACAACAGCTGGGCGCAGGCAGTGGTCGGCATGGCCGGCACGTCGTACACGGGCGGCTACTTCTCCGACCTGTCCGACTTGAGCAATCCCGGCACCACCGGCGCCGCCGGCCGCAAGTCCAGCATCGCAGCCGCCACGCTGCGCCGCGCCATGGCACAAGCGGCCGGCCTGCATATCGCGCAGATCCTGCCGGTGGACCTGACGGTCGGCGGCTCGCACCTGTCACGCACCAGCGCGGACCTGCTGTACAGCGCCAGCTACTGGTGGGACGACACGCAATCAGTGCCCGGCCCCAACCTGCTCGCCATCCAGCCGCGCATCGCAGCGCTGGGCGTACCGCTCACGCACATGATGTGGTCGGGCGGCGTGGAGCCGGACGCCATCTTCCAGTACCCGGCGCAGCGCGACGCCATCCTCGCGGCGGCCGCCACGGCGCTGACGGCGATCCACGACACGGTGCGCGGCTACGGCGGCAACCCCCAGCTCAAGCTGTGGCTGCAACCGCATCTGCGCGCCTACTACGGGATTCCGCCGCGCGAAGGCACAGCGCTGCAATACAAGGCCGTGCGCGACGCGCTGGTGAACGTGGCGCGCGCGCATCCGGCGATGCGCGTGGGCACCTGGGTGCCGGGCGCGGCCTTCGCCTACAACTACTGGAACGAAATGCCACAGATCGGCTGGGTGCATCCGATACCCTCGGCCTACCACGCGGCGGCCGACGACATGGGCCGGATGATGGCGCTGGACGGCGACCTGGCCGACGCGCCGCCGGCCTGGGCAACGATGACGCCGCCGACGGCCCCAGCCATGCAATGGCAGCCGTCGGATGAGGTGTCGGTCAACTGGAATCCGTCCCAGTCCGGCACGGGCTGGTTCCGCGTGCGCAACCTGCACCTGGGCACCGGCGCGGTCATCGACCAGCTGGACACGCCGTCGAGCCCGTACGTGTTCACGCGCGCCAAACAGGTCGCGACCTACGGCTATACGGTATCGGGCGTGTCAGTCGACATCTGCGAGTTCGATCCGGCCAGCGGCGCCGAAGGACCGGTGCTGAGCGTCACGCAGTACAAGCCCTAGTCGGGCGACTCCACCCGCAGGCCGGCGGCCTTCCATTCGGGAAAGCCGGCGTCCAGCCTGCGGGCCTGCACGCCGCGGGCCCGCAGCGCTGTCACCGCGTCGCTGGACAACACGCAGTACGGCCCGCGGCAATAGGCCACGATCTCGGCGCCGGCCGGCAGGTCGCCCAGGCGGCGCTCCAGTTCCTCGGCGGGGATGTTGACCGCGCCGGGCAGATGGCCAAGCGCGAACTCCTCGGCCGGGCGCACATCCAGCAGCGTCACGCTCTCGGCCTTCAGCAAGCCGACCAGCTCGGTGATCGACACGCCATCCAGCCGTTCCCGCTGGTGGATGCTGTCGGCGATGACCTCGCGTATTTCGGCGTGCTGATGTTCGGCGCAAGCGCCCAGAGCCGCCAGCAGCGCGGCGATGGGGCCATCGCCCAGCCGGTACAGCACGCGCTTGCCGTCGCGGCGCGTCTGCACCAGGCCGGCGCGGCGCAGGTGCTGCAGATGTTGGGACGTGTTGGCGACGGTCAGCCCGGATAGTTCGGACAGCCGTTCCACCGCGCGCTCGCCCTGGGCCACGTGTTCCAGCAGGACCAGCCGGTGGGCATGGCCCAGGGTCTTGGCGATCTCCGCCAGCGCCTCGAAACGCTGGGCGGAAGAAGATAAAGAAGTTGCGGACGTGCTCATCCGGCCAACATACCATCGGCCCGAGACACGATCAATCAAGGAATTGAATGTTCTGGCCAGGGCCGGCCCTTCAGGACCGGGCCCGCCAATCCCGCGGCGTCGTGCCGAAACGGCGCTTGAACAGCCGGCTGAAGTGCGAGGGATGCGAAAACCCCGCCTGATATGCGAGCTCGGCGATGCTGCGATGGCGATGCAACGGGTTGAGCAGCAGTTCGCGGCATCGTTCCAGCCGCTCCTCGAAGATGAAGGCCTCGGCCGACGTTCCGCCGGCGCGCAGGATCCGGTGCAGGTACGCCACCGACAGGCCGCAGCCGTCGGCCACCCGCTGCGGCGACAGATCCGGATCGGCCAGATGCTGGCGCATGTAGGCCAGCGCCCGCTGCCGATGCGCCAGCGTCACGCTGCTGTCGGACGCCGAGGCCTGCGCCTGCCCGTCCTGCACCATGAACAGCGCGATCAGGTCGATCAGCCGCTCGCCCAATTCAGCGACTTCCCCGTCCGACCAGCCGTCCATGCCCTTGAACAGATGGTCCATGTAGCTGGCCAGCATGGCGCCTCGCGGCGAGCCGTCGTCGATGCGCAACTTGTGGAACGCGCCGATGCGCGAATCGCGCTGCGACAGCGCGCTGCGCGGAAACGACACGCTCAGGCTGCGGTAACCGGCCGCCCCCAGCGCGGTGGCCTGGTAGGGCAGGCTCTGGTTCATCAGGTACACGCAGCCCGGCTCGACCTGGAACTCCCTGCCCTGCTGCACCACCGCCAGCGGGCCGGACAGCGGCAGGCCGAAGGTGTAGAACTCCTGGTCCAGGCGCGATACATTGCCGGCGGTGCGCTCCAGCCGCTGGCCCTGATAGTGCAGATCGTTGAACTGCAGGCTGGCGCGGCGCGCGTAGCGCACGTGGCCGGCGAACTGCGCCGGCTTGCCGTGATGCACCTCGAACGGGCCGAAGGCGTCGGCCAGCGCCTCGCGCCAGCGATCGTGGCGTTCGGCGCCGGCATCGGCCGAAATGGCGAATTCCGTGTCCGGCATGGCGCGGTCTCCTTACGCGGGAAATGGCGCAAATTGATCTTGCGTCTACATATTCTTGATCCACCCTGCTGCGGGGCGGCGGACGCATTGTGGACGCGCCTGGCGCAAGTCTATAGTCAGCCGGATAAGCACACAACAACCTGGAACATCCGGGAGGAGACCATGACTCAAGCGACCGCACAGGCCGCCCGTCATACGCCGGCCTCGCGCTACCTGCGCTGCGAAGGCCGGGAACTGCATTATGTGGAATGGGGCGCGCCCGACGCGCCGCCCGTCATCATGTGGCACGGCCTGGCCCGCACCGGCCGCGACTTCGACGAGCTGGCGCGGGCGCTGGCCGGCGACTATCGCATCATCTGTCCCGATGCCATCGGCCGCGGCCTGTCGCAGTGGAGCCCGGACCCCGTCGCCGAATACCGCCTGGACTTCTACGCCCGGCTGGCGCGCGCGCTGGCCGACGGGCTGGGCCTGGCGCGCCTGCGCTGGGTCGGCACGTCCATGGGCGGTGCCACCGGCATGCACGCGGCCGCCACCACGCTGCGCGACCGCATCTCGCACCTGGTGGTGAACGACATCGGCCCCACGCTGCCGCAGCCCGCGATCGACCGGATCCTGGCCTACGCCGGCCAGCCGCCGGCGTTCGATACCGTGACCGAACTCGAAGCCTGGCTGCGCGCCGCCTACAAGCCCTATGGCTGGCAGAGCGACGAACAGTGGCGCCGCATGGCCGAGACCTCGGTACGGCGCCTGCCCGACGGCCGCGTCACCGCGCATTACGACCCGGCCATCGTCGGCCAATTCAGCCACCACCCCGGCGACTACGAACGCTGGGAGGGCTACGACAGCCTGCGCATGCCGCTGCTGCTGCTGCGCGGCGCCGATTCCGACCTGCTGCTGCCCGACGTGGCGCACGCGATGACCCAGCGCGGGCCGCGCGCGCAGCGCATCGACTTCCCCGACTGCGGCCACGCCCCGGCGCTGAACGTCGCGCCGCAGATCAACGCCGTCAGGCAGTTCCTGGCTCAACCGGATCACGCGGCGGCGCCCGCCCCCGCGCATTAGGAGACAACCATGATGAAACGCGTATTGCTGGCCGCGATGGCCGGCCTGTGCATGCAATCGGCCGCCATGGCCAAGGACTTCGTCGTGGCCCACGTCTACGACAAGACCGGCCCGCTCGAAGCCTATGCCAAGCAGACCCAGAACGGCCTGATGCTGGGCCTGGAGTACGCCACGCAAGGCACGATGACGGTGGCTGGCCGCAAGATCCGCGTGATCGAGAAGGACAACCAGGGCAAGCCCGACGTGGCGCGCGCGCAGCTGGCCTCGGCCTATGCCGACGACAACGCCGACATCGCCGTCGGCCCCACGTCCTCGGGCGTGGCGCTGGCCATGCTGCCCATCGCCGAGGAATACGAGAAGATCCTGCTGGTCGAACCCGCCGTGGCGGATTCGATCACCGGCGACAAGTGGAACAAGTACATCTTCCGCACCGGCCGCAATTCCTCGCAGGACGCCATCGCCAACGCCGTGGCCTTCGACCAGGAAGGCACGTCGATCGCCATGCTGGCGCAGGACTACGCATTCGGCCGCGACGGCGTGAAGGCCTTCAAGGGCGCCCTGAAGCACGCCAAGATCGTGCACGAGGAATACCTGCCGGCCAACGCCACCGACTTCACCGCCGGCGCGCAGCGCCTGTTCGACGCGCTCAAGGACAAGCCGGGCCGCAAGATCATCTTCATCCTCTGGGCCGGCGCGGGCAACCCGTTCAAGATCGCCGACCTGGACCCGAAGCGCTACGGCATCGAGATCGCCACCGGCGGCAACACGCTGGCCGCCATGACGCCGCTGAAGTCGCTGGCCGGCATGGAAGGCGCCACCTATTACTACTACGGCATCCCCAAGAATCCGGTCAACGACTGGCTGGTCGCCGAGCACCAGAAGCGCTTCGGCCAGCCGCCGGACTTCTTCACCGCGGGCGGCATGTCGGCCGGCATCGCCATCGTGCAGGCGCTGAGCAAGACGCAGGGCAAGTCCGACACCGACACGCTGATCAAGGCCATGGAAGGCATGAGCTTCGACACGCCCAAGGGCAAGATGACGTTCCGCCCGCAGGACCACCAGGCCATGCAGTCGATGTACCACTTCCGCATCAAGAACGACGCCTCGGTGCCCTGGGCCGTGCAGGACCTGGTGCGCGAGATCACGCCCGACCAGATGGACGTGCCCGTCCAGAACAAGCGCTAGCGCATCGCCACCCATGCTCGAAACCCAAGCGCTCACGATCCGTTTCGGCGGGCACGTGGCCGTCGACAGTGTCAGTTGCGGCTTCGCGCCCGGCACCTTGACGGCCATCGTCGGCCCCAACGGCGCGGGCAAGACCACGTACTTCAACCTGATCTCCGGCCAGCTGCGCGCCAGCGCCGGTTCGGTGCGGCTGAACGGCCGCGACCTGACCGGGCTGTCCGCGCCGGCCCGCATGCATGCGGGCCTGGGCCGGGCCTTCCAGCTGACGCAGCTGTTCCCGCGCCTGAGCGTGCACGAGAACGTGCGGCTGGCGCTGCAATCGCGCCAGCAGGGCCTGGGCTGGCGCCAGATCCGCTTCTGGCGCACCTGGGACGACGACCGCGCCCTGATCGCGCGCGCCAATGAATTGCTCGAGCGCACCCGGCTGTCCGCCCGGCGCGACCACATCGCCGCCGACCTGCCGCATGGCGACCAGCGCAAGCTGGAAATCGCCATGCTGATCGCGCTGGAGCCGCAGGTGTTCATGTTCGACGAGCCCACCGCCGGCATGAGCGTGGACGACGTGCCGGTGGTGCTGGATCTGATCCGCGAGATCAAGAACGACCGCAGCAAGACCATCCTGCTGGTGGAACACAAGATGGACGTGGTGCGTGAACTGGCCGACCGCATCGTGGTGCTGCACAACGGCCGGCTGATGGCCGATGGCGAGCCCGCCGAGGTCATCGCCTCGGCCATCGTGCAGCAGGCCTACCTGGGCGTGGCCCCGACGGAGAAGACGGCATGAGCGCGATAGCGCGCGGCGCGGGCGCCGCCCCAGGCACCAATACGCCGGCGGGCGAGACCCGCCCGCTGCTCGAATTGAAAGACGTGCACACGCACATCGGCGCGTACCACATCCTGCACGGCGTGGACCTGACGGTGCCCTCCGGCCAGGTGACCATGCTGCTGGGCCGCAACGGCGCCGGCAAGACCACCACGCTGCGCACCATCATGGGCCTGTGGAAAGCCTCGCAAGGCAATCTGCGCTTCGACGGCGAGGCCGCCGGCGGACCCGGCGTGCGCGTGTCGCCGCCCGACATGGCGCGCCGCGGCGTCGCCTACGTGCCCGAGAACATGGGCATCTTCGCCGACCTGTCGGTGAAGGAGAACATCCTGCTGGCCGCGCGCGGTGCCGCCAACGCCAGCCAGCTCGACACGGCGCGGCTGGAATGGATCTTCGGGTTCTTCCCCGCGCTGCGCAAGTTCTGGCTGCATCCGGCCGGCAAGCTTTCCGGCGGGCAGAAGCAGATGCTGGCTGTCGCGCGCGCCATCATCGAACCGCGCCGGCTGCTGCTGATCGACGAGCCCAGCAAGGGCCTGGCGCCGGCCATCGTGCAGAACATGATCGACGCCTTCATCGAGCTCAAGCAGGCAGCCACCACCATCCTGCTGGTCGAGCAGAACTTCAATTTCGCGCGCCAGGTCGGCGACCGCGTGGCCGTCATGGACGACGGCCGCGTGGTGCACGCCGGCAGCATGGCGCAGCTGGCCGAGGACGAGGCGCTGCAGACGCGCCTGCTCGGCCTTTCCCTGGGAAGCCACCAATGAGTACCCTGGACGCCGACGCTCCGCTACCGCAGGTCCGCGCCGACCTGCGCCCCGTGTTGCTGGTGCTGGCGCTGGCCGCCATCGCCCTGCCGCTGGTGGGCTCCTTCTCGACCTGGCTCACGCTGACCTTCGCCGGCCTGGCGATGGGCATGATCATCTTCATCGTGGCCTCGGGCATGACGCTGGTGTTCGGCCTGATGGACGTGCTGAACTTCGGCCATGGCCTGTTCATCGCCATTGGCGCCTATCTGGCAGCCACCGTACTGGGCGCCATGGGCGACTGGACCCAGTCCGGCAGCCTGTGGATGAACCTGGCCGCCGTGCTGCCGGCCATGATCGTGGGCATGCTGGTGGCCGGCGCCGTGGGCCTGGCCTTCGAGCGCGTCATCGTGCGGCCGGTCTATGGCCAGCACCTGAAGCAGATCCTGATCACCATGGGCGGCATGATCATCGGCGAAGAGCTGATCAAGATGATCTGGGGCCCGCAGACCATTTCGCTGCCGCTGCCGGAAGCGCTGCGCGGCGCGGTGCTGCTGGGCGATGCCGCCATCGAAAAGTTCCGCATCGTGGCGCTGGTCGGCGGCCTGGCGGTGCTGGGCGGCATGCTGTGGCTGCTCAACCGCACCAAGCTGGGCCTGCTGATCCGCGCCGGCGTGGAAGACCGCGAAATGGTCGAAAGCCTGGGCTACCGTATCCGCCATCTGTTCGTCGGCGTGTTCGTGGCCGGCTCGATGCTGGCCGGACTGGGCGGCGCGCTTTGGGGTTTGTACCAGCAGTCCGTGGTGCCGCAACTGGGCGCGCAGGTCAACGTGCTGATCTTCATCGTCATCATGATCGGCGGGCTGGGATCGACGGTGGGCTGCCTGATCGGCGCGCTGCTGGTTGGCCTGATGGCCAACTACACGGGCTTCCTGATGCCCAAGGCCGCGCTCTTCTCGAACATCGCGCTCATGGTCGCCATCCTGCTGTGGCGCCCGCAAGGCGTCTACCCCGTCGCCAACCGCTAGGAACCGCCTCATGTCCCTACGTCTGCTTTCCGGCGATCCTCCGCGCAGCATGGTGCTGGGCGCGCTGCTGATCGCGGTGGCGCTGCTGCTGCTCGCCGCGCCGTTCCTGTTCCCCGGACCGAAGTCGCTCGCGGTCGCGGCCAAGATCCTGGTGTTCATCGTGCTGGTGGCCAGCTACGACCTGCTGCTGGGCTATACCGGCATCGTCAGCTTCGCGCACACCATGTTCTTCGGCATCGGCGCCTATGGCGTGGCCATCGCCAGCGTGCGGCTGGAGCCGGGCTGGACCGCGGTGCTGGCCGGCGCCGCCAGCGGCCTGGCGGTGTCGCTGGCCTTCGCGTTGCTGATCGGGCTGGCCAGCCTGCGCGTGCGCGCCATCTTCTACGCCATGATCACGCTGGCCGTGGCCGCCGCGTTCCAGACGCTGGTATCACAGCTGTCGGATCTGACGGGCGGCGAGGACGGGCTGAACTTCAAGGTGCCGCAGATGCTGCGCCCCGCTTTCCGCCCCTTGTCCGAGCCGCTGTTCGGCGTGACGGTGGACGGACGCATCATCACCTACTACCTGATCGCCGCGGTCGCCGTCGTGCTGTTCCTGCTGCTGCTGCGCATCGTCAATTCGCCGTTCGGCCGCGTGCTGCAGGCCATCCGCGAAAATCCGTTCCGCGCCGAGGCCATCGGCTACCGCACGGTGCTGTACCGCAGCCTGTCCAACCTGCTGGCGGCCGCCTTCGCCACGCTGGCCGGCGCGCTCTACGCGCTCTGGCTGCGCTACAACGGGCCGGACACTTCGCTGTCGTTCGAGATCATGCTGAACATCCTGCTGATGCTGGTGATTGGTGGCATGGGCACCATGTACGGCGCGGTGATCGGCGCGAGCCTGTTCGTGTTCGCGCAAAGCTATCTGCAGGACGGCCTGCACCTGATCCACGAAACAGTGGCGGGCGTGGCGCCGCTGGCGCTGCTGTTCGAGCCTGACCGCTGGCTGCTGTGGCTGGGCATCCTGTTCGTGGTGTCGGTGTATTACTTTCCGACGGGGATCGCGGGACGGCTCAGGGAACTGGCGCAGCGGCGATAAGCCGGCGCGCTTGCCGCGCCGGCTGCCACGGTTCCCGGGCTCAGGCAAAAACTGCTGCCGCCTGCTTTTGCCTGGCCATCCACGGCCTCGCGCCGCGCGCTATTTCACGCGGCTGCGCACATCGTCCACGCTGCGCTTTACGTCATCCACGCGTCGCTGCAGATCGTCGATCTTGCGGCTGCTGGAATCCGCGTTGCTGTTCAGTTGCGACACGCTGCGCGACAGCTTCTCCAGTTCGTTCTTCTGGCTGTCCGCGTTGCGGCTCAGCTTGTCCAGGTCGTTGCGCTGGCCGTCGCTGCTGCGGCCGCCGTCGCCCTGCTTGCGCTCCAGCGCCGACAGTTTCTGCGTCTGTTCTTCCAGCTTGCGGCTCAGCTCCTCGTTCTTGCGCCGCAATTCCGTCAACGCATCGGCCTGCTCACTGATCTGGCGGGTCAACTTGCTGACCTCCATGCCCGCACGCACCTGACCGTCGCTACCGATGACGACCACGCTCTCGCTGAAGGGACGCTGCACAGTGACGTCCTTCAATTGCACGCTATTGAGATCGGCCTGGGCTGCCGGCGCCATCAAGACCAGCACCATCGGAACCACGCCGCAAGCGGCCACGAACTTACCCACAGATCCACGCATGTTTCACGCTCCTGCCGACTGAAGTCCGGGCACGCGGAATGCGTGCCCGCGAAAGTTGTAACAGGCGGGATCGAGGCCGGGAATACCCTGATTCCGGACAGTTGCTACGCTGGGTTTCAGACGTGGGGTGTGCGCCGAAGGCGGCCCCTCAACGCGACGGCGTGCTCAAGGTATTGGCATTGCGCAGCATGCCGTCCACCTTGCGCTGCATGGCATCGACCTGGCGCCGCGCATCCATCGTGCCGTCCAGGCGCGAGCCGGCCGGCGCGGGGGCCAGCTTCGGCATGGAAGGCGGCGGCAGATCGGCCGAACTCCGGCCCAGCGGGATCGTGCCTGCCGGCGCTGCGCGCGGACCCGGCGTTTGATTGAACAAGCGTTCCAATGCCTGCAAGCGCATGCGTTGTTCGTCGATGGCGCGCTCCTGTCCGGCGAGCGCCAGCTCGTCCTCGTCTTGCGTGCCAAAAATGGCGGCATGGTCACGCGAGTCTGCGGGAAACTGCACGCGCGGATCGGGGCCGGCGGTCAGGGCGTTGCCGCCCCGCTTGTCGATGGGCATCGGCACATCGCCAGGCGATGCGACGGACCTATCCGCGCCAGTTTGAGCACCAGGATTTGCGACGCCGGCCTTGGCGGCCGGTCCGGCCAGCCCCTGCTCCGCCACTGGCATCGCTGGCGTGGGCGCCGCGCCCACAGGCTCCGCGGGCAGCGACTGCGCCGCGGATATCGTCCAGGCTACCGTGCATGCAAACATGCTCATGCCGCACGCCGCGCGTGCGATCCGCTTGAAGCCTGAAAAACGGCGGCCCATGTCTTTGCCCTGCTCCCCATTACCTGGTTGCGCGCATCTCGACGGACGCGACAGACGAAAAAAAAACGGCAAGGGTTTGATCCCTTGCCGTTTTTATATCAGAACGGCATGCCGTCCCGATGAACTGCTACTTAGATGATACGCGCGGCTTCAACCAGACGCACCACACGCCACGACTTCGAGCGCGAGATGGGACGGCCTTCAGCGATTTCGACGGTATCGCCTTCGTTGTACTGGTTCGACTCATCGTGCGCCTTGTACTTCGCGGAACGCATGATGATCTTGCCGAAGATGGGGTGCTTGACGCGGCGCTCGACGAGCACAACGACAGTCTTGTCCATCTTGTTGCTGACGACCTTGCCAACCAGCGTGCGCTGGCGCTTGGCCACTTGGGTGTTTTGAGTTTCGCTCATCTTTATTTCCCTGCCTTCTCGGTCAGCAAGGTACGCACGCGCGCGATGTCGCGGCGCACGTTGCGCAGCTGGCTGGTATTGGCAAGCTGCTGCGTGGCCTTCTGCATACGCAGACCGAATTGTGCCTTCAGCAGGCTTTCGAGCTCTTTGCCGAGCTCGGCGGCGTCTTTCGAACGGAGTTCGCTGGCTTTCATGTCTTAGTACTCCTTAAGCACCGATATGACGCGCGACGAACGTGGTCGAAATCGGCAGCTTGGCAGCGGCCAGGCGGAAAGCTTCACGCGCGAGCTCTTCGCTAACCCCTTCCATTTCGTAGAGCACCTTGCCGGGCTGAATTTCGGCGACCCAGTACTCCGGGTTGCCCTTACCGTTACCCATACGGACTTCGGCAGGCTTCTGCGAGATCGGCTTGTCCGGGAAAATCCGGATCCAGATGCGGCCGCCACGCTTGATGTGACGGTTGATGGCACGACGAGCGGCTTCGATCTGGCGGGCGGTCAGACGGCCACGGCCGGTGGCCTTCAGACCGAATTCGCCGAACGACACGTGGGTGCCGCGAGTCGCCAGACCGGTGTTGCGGCCCTTTTGCTCTTTGCGATACTTTCTGCGAGAGGGTTGCAGCATGGTTATTCTCCTTCAGGAGCCGGAGCCGCGTCCGCCTTGCGGGGACCACGGCCACGACCACCCGGACGACCGGTGCGAGCACCTTCCGGACGATCGCCACGCGGAGCGCGGCGCGGACGGCGTTCTTCTTCACGCGGGGCGGCGGTTTCCGGCGGCAGTTCGCCGTTGGCCAGCATGTCGCCCTTGTAGACCCAGACCTTGATGCCGATCACACCGTAGGTGGTGTGAGCTTCGGAGGTGCCGTAGTCGATGTTCGCCTTCAGCGTGTGCAGCGGCACACGGCCTTCGCGGTACCACTCGGTGCGAGCGATTTCGATGCCGTTCAGACGGCCCGACGACATGATCTTGATGCCCTGGGCACCCAGACGCATGGCGTTCTGCATCGCACGCTTCATGGCGCGACGGAACATGATGCGCTTTTCGAGCTGTTGCGAGATCGAATCGGCGATCAGTTGAGCATCGGTTTCCGGCTTGCGGATTTCTTCGATGTTCACGTGCACCGGCACGCCCATCAGGCGCTGCAGATCAGCCTTCAGGCTTTCGATGTCTTCGCCGCGCTTGCCGATCACCACGCCCGGACGAGCCGAGTAGACGGTGATGCGGGCATTCTTGGCGGGACGCTCGATGATCACGCGACCAACGGAGGCGCTCTTGAGCTTCTTCTTCAGGTACTCGCGGACGCGAATGTCTTCGGCCAGCATGGCGCCGAAGGCCTTGTCGTCGGCGAACCAACGCGAGGACCAGTTACGGGTGACCGCGAGACGGAACCCAGTGGGGTGAATTTTCTGACCCATCGTGACTCCTTAAGCTCCGACCTTGACCGTGATGTGGCAGGTCTGCTTCTCGATACGGTTGCCGCGGCCCTTGGCGCGAGCGGAGAAGCGCTTCATCGACTGAGCCTTGTCCACGAAAATCGTGGTGACCTTCAGTTCGTCGATATCGGCGCCGTCGTTGTGCTCGGCGTTGGCGATGGCGGACTCGACAGCCTTCTTCAGGATGGCGGCGGCCTTCTTCGGCGAGAAGGTGAGGATTTCCAGCGCACGGCCGACCTTCTGGCCGCGGATCAGGTCCGCAACCAGGCGAGTCTTTTGTGCGGAGATGTGAACCCCACGGATAATGGCAGTAGTTTCCATCGCTTACCTCTTCGCCTTCTTGTCCGCGGCGTGACCCTTGAACGTACGGGTCAGCGCGAACTCGCCCAGCTTGTGACCGACCATGTTCTCGTTGATGTAAACGGGAACATGCTGCTTGCCGTTGTGCACAGCGATCGTCAGACCGATGAACTCGGGCAGGATCGTGGAACGGCGCGACCAGGTCTTGATCGGCTTCTTGTCTTTGCCCGCGACGGCCGTGTCCACCTTTTTGATCAGGTGAGCGTCGACAAACGGGCCTTTCTTGATCGAACGTGACATAGTGTTCGCCTCTTACTTGCGCTTGCGCCGTTGGACGATCATATTGTTCGTCCGCTTGTTGCGACGGGTCTTGAAACCCTTCGCCGGAGTGCCCCACGGGCTGACCGGCTCGCGTGCTTCACCGGTACGGCCTTCGCCGCCACCGTGCGGGTGATCGACCGGGTTCATGGCCACGCCACGAACCGTCGGGCGGACACCGCGCCAACGCATTGCACCGGCCTTGCCGATCTGGCGCAGGCTGTGTTCTTCGTTACCGACTTCACCGATGGTGGCGCGGCACTCGATGTGCACGCGGCGCACTTCACCCGAGCGCAGACGAACCTGGGCGTACGTGCCTTCGCGGGCCAGCAGGACGGCGGAAGCGCCGGCCGAACGGACCATCTGAGCACCCTTGCCGGGGATCATTTCCACGCAGTGGATGGTGGTACCCACCGGGATGTTGCGGATCGGCAGCGTGTTGCCGGCGCGGATCGGGGCTTCGATGCCCGAGACCAGCGTGGCGCCCACTTCCAGGCCACGGGGAGCGATGATGTAACGACGCTCGCCGTCGGCGTAGCACAGCAGAGCGATGTGCGCCGTACGGTTCGGGTCATATTCCAGACGCTCGACCTTTGCCGGGATGCCATCCTTGTCGCGACGGAAGTCGACGACACGGTAGTGTTGCTTGTGACCACCGCCACGATGACGGACGGTGATGTGGCCGTTGTTGTTACGGCCCGAGCCACGGGTCTTCTTTTCGAGCAGCGGCGCGTAGGGCTCGCCCTTGTGCAGGTTCGGGCTGACAACCTTCACCATGCCACGGCGGCCAGCCGAAGTCGGCTTAACTTTTACGAGGGCCATTTACTTCACCTCCGCAAAGTCGATTTCCTGGCCGTCCTTGAGCGAGACGTAGGCCTTGCGCTCATTGCGACGGCGGCCGACGAAACGGCCAAAGCGCTTGACTTTGCCCTTACGGTTGAGGACCTGCACGGACTCGACCTGCACCTTGAAGAGCAGTTCGACGGCAGCCTTGATTTCCGGCTTGGTAGCGTCAGCCACGACACGGAAAGCGACTTGCTGATTCTTCTCAGCGACGAACGTGGCCTTTTCGGTCACGATCGGAGCCAGAATGACTTGCATCAAGCGTTCAGCGTTCATCCCAGCATCTCCTCGAGTTGAGCGATGGCCGGCTTGGTGATCAGCACTTTCTTGTAGTGGACCAGCGACAACGGATCGGCGTAACGGGGCTCGACCACGGCAACGTGCGGCAGGTTGCGGGTGGCGAGGTAAACATTTTCATCGACGTTGTCGGTGATGATCAGCACCGAATCCAGGCCCAGGCTCTTCAGCTTGGCGGCAGCCAGCTTGGTCTTGGGGGATTCGAGGTCGAACGATTCGACGACGGCGATGCGGTCTTCGCGGGCCAGCTGCGACAGGATCGAGCGGATACCGGCGCGGTACATCTTCTTGTTGACCTTCTGGCTGAAGTTTTCTTCAGGCGAGTTCGGGAAGATGCGACCACCACCACGCCACAGCGGCGACGAGGTCATACCGGCGCGAGCGCGGCCGGTACCCTTCTGACGCCAGGGCTTCTTGGTGGAGTGCTTGACTTCGGAACGGTCCTTCTGGGCGCGGTTACCGGCACGGGCGTTGGCTTGGAAAGCCACGACGACCTGGTGAATCAGCGCTTCGTTGAAGTCACGACCGAAAATCGTGTCGGGCGCGCTGAACGTAGCGGCAGCCTGACCTTGTTCGTTCAGGAGCTTGAGATCCATTTACTTACGCTCCCTTCTTGGCCGGGGCCTTGATGGCCGGGCGCACGACGATATCGGAGCCAGCGTGGCCGGGGACGGCGCCCTTGACCAGCAGCAGGCCGCGCTCGGCGTCAACGCGAACGACGTCCAGGTTCTGGACGGTGCGGGTGACGTCGCCCAGGTGACCAGCCATGCGCTTACCCGGGAAAATACGGCCCGGATCTTGAGCTTGACCGATCGAGCCCGGCACGCGGTGCGAACGGGAGTTACCGTGCGACGCGCGTTGCGAACCGAAGTTGTGGCGCTTGATGGTACCGGCGAAACCCTTACCGATGGTGGTGCCCGTCACGTCGACCTGTTGGCCGGCTTCGAACACGGATTCCACGGCGATGACGGCGCCAGCCGCGAATTCAGCGGCGCGGGCGGGGTCGAGGCGGAACTCTTTCAGGATGCTGCCGGCTTCAGTGCCGGCCTTGGCGTAGTGGCCCGTTTGCGGCTGAGCCACACGCGAGGCACGACGGGTGCCATAAGCCACCTGGATCGCGGCGTAGCCGTCGGTTTCCAGCGACTTAACCTGGGTCACACGGTTGTTCGACACGTCCAGCACGGTTACCGGGATGGATTCACCTTCCTCGGTAAAAATGCGGGTCATGCCGACCTTGCGACCCACCAGACCCAGCCGGTGAGCGGCGGGCGTGGGTGTCGAATTCGACATCGTTTTCTCCATTCCCGACTGCGATTGGTCGGGGCTAATCGGGCAAAAGGTAACGGCCTTTGCCCTACGACTATGTGCAACCTGGCCCGGACTTTCCGGACGTTTCCCCTGCGGGTTTCCTTACGGATTCACGCAAAAGACCCGGCAACGCAAAGCGTCGGACCATAGTTAGACTTGCCACAAAATGGCAAGCTTGGCATATTAGCACGTTTTTTTCAGGCAACACAAGCACTTAGCGCGTTTTCCGTGTCGGCCGCGCGACGCGGAGCGGGCAGATCGGCGCCCGGGCCTGCGGCGGCATGCCGATATCTTCCGGCACTCAGCCCTGATCAATCGTTGATCAGCGGCTGACCGACAAAGTAAGCGCCTGCTAACTTACCTGCGCCTTGTGTACAGCCCGCGCCTGCGCTGGCACCGGCCACAAAACAAAATGGCCGCAGTCCCGAGGGATTGCGGCCATTTTTCACAGGTCGGCGGGCGAAGGTCGCCAACCTGCTACGCCTACTTACTGCAGCGCGATTTCGACGTCAACGCCGGCCGGCAGGTCCAGACGCATCAAGGCGTCAACGGTCTTGTCGGTGGGATCAACGATGTCCATCAAGCGCTGGTGCGTGCGGATTTCGAACTGATCGCGCGACGTCTTGTTGACGTGCGGCGAACGCAGCACGTCATAGCGACGGATGCGCGTGGGCAGCGGCACCGGACCACGGACGACGGCGCCCGTGCGCTTGGCGGTATCAACGATTTCAGCGGCCGATTGATCGATCAGCTTGTAATCGAAGGCTTTCAAGCGGATGCGGATCTTCTGGTTTTTCATGGCGTTTCCTAAAGAACGAGTTGCGAGGGCGCGGTGCGCCCCCGCTGGGTAGGTGCTGCTTGTGATCCGATTACTTCAGGATCTTGGCGACGACGCCGGCGCCGACGGTACGACCGCCTTCACGGATGGCGAAGCGCAGGCCTTCTTCCATGGCGATGGGGGCCAGCAGCTTGACGGTCATCGTCACGTTGTCGCCCGGCAGAACCATTTCCTTGTCGGCCGGCAGGTCGATCGTGCCCGTCACGTCCGTCGTGCGGAAGTAGAACTGGGGACGATAGCCGTTGAAGAACGGGGTATGGCGGCCGCCTTCTTCCTTGGACAGGATGTACACCTCGGACGTGAAGTCCGTGTGCGGGGTGATCGAGCCCGGCTTGGCCAGAACCTGGCCGCGCTGGACGTCTTCACGCTTGGTGCCGCGCAGCAGGATGCCCACGTTGTCGCCGGCTTGGCCTTGGTCCAGCAGCTTGCGGAACATTTCCACGCCCGTGCAGGTCGTCTTGACCGTCGGGGTGATACCGACGATTTCGATTTCCTCGCCGACCTTGATGATGCCGCGTTCGATACGGCCGGTCACCACGGTGCCGCGACCCGAGATCGAGAACACGTCTTCCACCGGCATCAGGAACGCGCCGTCAACGGCACGCTCGGGCGTCGGGATGTAGGTGTCCAGGGCTTGGGCCAGGGCCAGGATGGCCTGCTCGCCCAGCTCGCCCTTGTCGCCTTCCAGCGCCAGCTTGGCCGAACCCTTGACGATCGGGGTGTCGTCGCCCGGGAAGTCGTACTTGGACAGCAGTTCGCGAACTTCCATTTCCACCAGCTCGAGCAGCTCGGCGTCGTCAACCATGTCAGCCTTGTTCAGGAAGACGATGATGTACGGCACGCCGACCTGGCGCGACAGCAGGATGTGCTCGCGGGTCTGCGGCATCGGGCCGTCAGCGGCCGACACGACCAGGATCGCGCCGTCCATCTGGGCAGCGCCCGTGATCATGTTCTTGACGTAGTCGGCGTGGCCCGGGCAGTCAACGTGCGCGTAGTGACGCGATTCCGTTTCGTACTCGACGTGCGCGGTGTTGATGGTGATGCCGCGCGCCTTTTCTTCAGGAGCCGCGTCGATCTGGTCGTAGCCCTTGGCTTCGCCGCCGAACTTGGTCGACAGAACCGTCGTGATGGCTGCCGTCAACGTCGTTTTGCCGTGGTCAACGTGACCAATCGTACCCACGTTCACGTGCGGCTTGGTACGTTCAAACTTGCCTTTTGCCATGATCTCTATCCTTTGACTTTCAAGGAAATTTCGATATTTGCCGCGCCGCCTTTTGGGCGGACGCGGCGAGGGTTATTTACTTGGCCCGAGCGGCGATGACTTCGTCAGCGACGTTCTTGGGGGCCTCGGAGTAATGCTTGAATTCCATCGTGTACGTGGCACGACCTTGCGTCAGCGAACGCAGGTTCGTGGCGTAACCGAACATCTCGGCCAGCGGAACTTCGGCCTTGATGACCTTGCCGCCGCCAACCATGTCGTCCATGCCCTGAACCATGCCGCGACGCGAGGACAGATCGCCCATCACGGTACCGGCGTAGTCTTCAGGCGTTTCGACTTCAACGGCCATCATGGGCTCGAGCAGCACGGGGCTGGCCTTGCGCATGCCTTCCTTGAAGCCCATCGAGCCGGCCATCTTGAACGCGTTTTCGTTCGAGTCCACGTCGTGGTACGAACCGAAGAACAGCGTGACCTTGACGTCCACGACCGGGTAACCGGCCAGGATGCCCGACGGCAGGGTTTCCTGGATGCCCTTGTCCACCGCGGGGATGAACTCGCGCGGCACCACGCCGCCCTTGATGGCGTCCACGAACTCGTAGCCGCCGCCCGGGGGCAGCGGTTCGACCTTCAGGACCACGTGACCGTACTGGCCGCGACCGCCCGACTGCTTGACGAACTTGCCTTCGACTTCGTCGCAGGTCTTGCGGATCGTTTCGCGGTAGGCCACCTGCGGCTTGCCGACGTTGGCTTCCACGCCGAATTCGCGCTTCATGCGATCGACCAGAATTTCCAGGTGCAGCTCGCCCATGCCGGAAATGATGGTCTGGCCGGATTCTTCGTCGCTACGCACGCGGAACGACGGATCTTCCTGAGCCAGGCGCGACAGCGCCAGGCCCATCTTTTCCTGGTCAGCCTTCGACTTGGGTTCGACGGCCTGCGAAATCACGGGCTCCGGGAACACCATGCGCTCGAGCAGGATGTGGGAGTCGATGTCGCACAGCGTTTCGCCGGTCGTCACGTCCTTCAAACCCACCACGGCGGCGATGTCGCCGGCCAGAACTTCCTTGATTTCCTCGCGGTTGTTCGCGTGCATCTGCAGAATGCGGCCGATACGTTCCTTCTTGCCCTTGATGGGGTTGTAGACCGTGTCGCCCGACTTCAGGACGCCCGAGTAAACGCGCACGAAGGTCAGCTGACCCACGAACGGATCGCTCATCAGCTTGAACGCCAGCGCCGAGAACTTTTCGTCGTCGTCGGCGGTGCGCTGGACCGGATTGCCATCGTCGTCCTGGCCATCAACCGGGGGAATGTCCACGGGCGACGGCAGGTAGTCGATGACGGCGTCGAGCATGCGCTGCACGCCCTTGTTCTTGAAGGCGGTGCCGCACAGCATCGGCTGGATCTCGCCGGCGATGGTGCGCTGGCGGATGGCCTTGTTGATTTCGTCTTCGTCCAGCGAACCGGTCTCGAGGTACTTGTTCATCAGTTCCTCGGACGACTCGGCGGCAGCCTCGACCAGCTTCTCGCGCCATTCTTCGGCAGCGCCTTGCAGCTCGGCCGGAATGTCTTCGTAGTCGAACTTGATGCCTTGGCTGGCTTCGTCCCAGATGATGGCTTTCATCTTGACCAGATCGATGACGCCCTTGAACGAGTCTTCGGCGCCGATCGGGATCACGACGGGCACGGGGTTCGCACGCAGACGCGTCTTCAGCTGGTCATAGACCTTGAAGAAGTTGGCGCCGGTACGGTCCATCTTGTTGACGAAGGCCAGACGCGGCACGCCGTACTTGTTGGCTTGGCGCCACACGGTTTCGGACTGAGGCTGAACGCCGCCCACCGCGCAATAGACCATGCAGGCACCGTCCAGGACGCGCATGGAACGTTCCACCTCAATGGTGAAGTCCACGTGTCCCGGGGTGTCGATGATGTTGATGCGGTGTTCGGGGTAGTTCTTGGCCATGCCACGCCAAAACGCCGTCGTAGCAGCCGACGTAATGGTGATGCCACGCTCTTGCTCTTGCTCCATCCAGTCCATGGTGGCGGCGCCATCATGCACTTCGCCAATCTTGTGATTGACGCCGGTGTAGAACAGGATGCGTTCGGTCGTGGTGGTTTTCCCTGCATCGATGTGCGCAGAGATGCCAATGTTGCGATAGCGCTCGATCGGGGTTTTGCGGGCCATGGTGGGTAGTCCTTAAATTACCAGCGGAAATGGCTGAAAGCCTTGTTGGCTTCGGCCATCTTGTGCGTGTCTTCGCGCTTCTTCATCGCGGCGCCACGACCTTCGGACGCATCGATCAGTTCGCCAGCCAGACGCAGATCCATCGACTTCTCGCCACGCTTCTTGGCGGCTTCACGGAGCCAACGCATAGCCAGGGCCAGGCGGCGCACGGGGCGCACTTCAACCGGCACTTGGTAGTTGGCACCGCCAACGCGGCGGCTCTTCACTTCGACGATCGGCTTGATGTTGTTGATCGCCGTGCTGAACACCTCGATCGGCTCCTTGCCGGTCTTGGTGGCGACTTGCGCGAGGGCACCGTAAACGATGCGCTCGGCGACGGCCTTCTTGCCGTCCAGCATGACGACGTTCATGAACTTGGCGAGCTCGACGCTGCCGAACTTGGGATCGGGCAGAATCTCGCGCTTGGGTACTTCGCGACGACGGGGCATTGTTGCTTCCTTGTGTCTGTTCAGTTGAACCGTGTTTCATTACACGGCCATGGCCGCCCATTACAGTGACGGCCCCTTACGTGCTGCACACTATTCCAGCTTCCACTGGCGCAGCTGCACACTTTCCGGTCTGCGGAACATCCGCGGCCGGGGTACTGCGATACAGCGATTAAGCCTTCTTCGGACGCTTGGCGCCGTACTTCGAGCGGGCTTGCTTACGGTCCTTGACGCCTTGCAGGTCGAGGGAACCGCGCACGATGTGATAACGCACACCGGGCAAGTCCTTCACACGACCGCCACGCACCAGAACGACCGAGTGCTCTTGCAGGTTGTGGCCTTCACCGCCGATGTACGAAATGACTTCGTAACCGTTGGTCAGACGCACCTTGGCGACCTTACGCAGAGCGGAGTTCGGCTTCTTGGGGGTGGTGGTGTACACGCGGGTGCACACGCCGCGGCGTTGCGGGCAGTTTTCGAGCGCGGGGCTCTTGCTCTTGATGATGCTGACTTCGCGCGGCTTGCGCACGAGTTGGCTGATGGTAGGCATGACCTTTGAAATCCCTTTTACGTACCACTGGTAAGTACTTACGTACTCGTCTCTTCGAGCGATATGCTCTCGGAGAAGGCGGCTCGCGCAGGACCGCCTCTAACGTCAGATACGTAAAAGAGCGGGCCTGCCAGCAAACCATGGAACGCGCAGTACCGGAAACGGCGGAAAGCGAGGCGGCCACGGCATGTATCACTGGGCATGCATCGCATGCCCGTACACACCTGGCTGCGGGGCGGGACGGCTCGTGACGCACCTCCTACCCTGCGGTGACCTGCAAGAAGCAAGCCACGCCTGTCCTTTTCACCTTTTTTCCGCGCCCGAAAACATACGGGCTCTGCGCGCAAATAAAGCAGTAAGCCCTTTAGCATAACTTGGAAAGCACTGCACTGTCAAAGAACTTTATATGCGCAGCGTAGCGGCGTGTTGGCGGCAGAAGACTGCCGATTCGGCGTAGCTGATCGGAAATGGGGTCGCATTACGCGCAAAAAGCGCGCCCGTGGCGGGCTCAAGGAGCGCGGCGCGCGCCGCCGAAGGACCCTATTGGTCGGCGAACAGGTAGCCGCTGCCGTACACGGTACGGATGGGCAGCATCACGCCGGCCAGCTCGGCCTTGCGTCGCAGGCGGCTGACGATCACGTCGATGCTGCGCGAGCCGCTGGAACGGGCGCCGCCGCCCTCGACGCGCAGCTCGTCGCCCAGCTCATTGCGGCCGACCGCCCGCCCCGCCACTTCCAGCAGCGAGCGGACGATCAGGCGTTCGTTAGCCGACAGCGAGATGGCGGTGCCCGACGGCGCGACCAGCGTCCAGCCCTGGTCGCGCAGTTCCCACTGCCCGCTGGCGGCGCCGTCCGGGCCGGCGGCCGGCTGTCCCACGGGCAGGCGGCGCGCCAGCGCCAGCAGCATGCAGGCCAGTTCGCGCGGATCCTGTGCGCCGGACAGGCAGGCGTCGGCGCCGCTTTGCAGGCAACGCAAGCGGTCATCCAGCGAAAGCGCCTTGCCGGTCACGATGATGCCCAGCGCCGAAGAGCCATGCAGCCGGGCGATCAGGGCGTAGCCAATTTCGCCCAGGGCATCCACATCGAGCACGACGGCGTCGTGGACGCCGCTATTCAACAAGCCGAACAGTTCGAGAGAAGTCGAACAGCCGCGGGCCGAAATGCCAGCCTGCAGCAGCGCCGAAACGGCGGCAGTGCGAGCCTGCTCGTCCGGCGACATCATAAGTATGCGCAGTTGATTCATTTTCCATCCCACCCCAACCCCAAGTCCCGCATCGCCGCCGGCTTGTCACGCTTGGCGGCGGGCGATGCAGTTGAGACAGTGTGGCGGCTTGTTGCGCAACAACTCCAGTCAAGATTCGTCAAGTTTGCAAAGTTTGACGGTTGTTGGCATGACTTCGTCAGGGATCCGCCGCCCGAGTTATCATTCGTTTACACAAATTTCCCCACTCCGCAATAGGAAGCCGCTACGCGTACGTGCGCAGCCCCCTCCGCGAGACACAACGCCGCCTATGAAAATCGCGTCGCTGGAAGACGACCTGGACCAAGCACGCCGTATCCAGCAGGTTCTGACGGCTGCTGGATATACATGCAGCAGCTATCAACAGAGCCGCGACCTGCTCTCGGCCATGCGCAACGAGAGCTTCGATCTGGTTCTGCTGGACTGGCACCTGCCCGACATCGACGGCGACGACGTGGTGCGCTGGCTGCGCGCCAACATCGGCCCGCGGATCCCGGTCATTTTCCTGACCAACCGATCCAGCGAGGACGACCTGGTCGAAGGGCTGCGCGCCGGCGCCGATGATTACATCGTCAAGCCATTGCGCCCCCTGGAATTGCTGGCCAGGGTGGCCGCCCTGCTGCGCCGCAGCCAGATCGCCGAACCCGCGGACGAATCGTTCGACGTGGCGAACTACCGCGTCGAGCCCTCCGCCCGCGCCATCGCGCTGAACGGCAAGGCCGTCACGCTGGCGCCCAAGGAATTCGAGCTCGCGCTGCTGTTCTTTCGCAATCTGGGCCGGCTCATGTCGCGCGATGTGCTCGCCGAATGCGTGTGGAACAGGGAAATCCCGGCCACCTCGCGCACGCTGGACACGCATCTGTCGAACATCCGGCAAAAGCTGCAACTGCGGCCGGAACACGGCGTGCGCCTGACCTCGTCCTATGCGCTGGGTTACCGCCTGGAGCTGACCAGCGCCCAGGACGACGGCCAGCCCGCGCCGTGAGCGCCCCAGCCCATGCCACATCCGGAGAATCGCCCGCCATGCGCCGCCACCGCGCCCTTGCTTCGCTTGTCCTGTTTTCCAGCCTGTTGCTCGGCGCCGTCGCGCATGGCCAGCCCGCGGGTTCGCTGGGCGAGGACTTCATCTACCGCGTGCGCGCCGGCGATACGCTGATCAACATCGCCAACACGTACACGCGCAATTCCGCCAACTGGAATCCGCTGCAGTCGCTGAACAAGATCGTCGCGCCCGAACAGCTGCCGATCGGCCTGGAATTGCACATCCCGCTGTCCATGATTCCGGTCCGGCCCGCAGAAGCGCGCGTCGTACACGTCAGCGGCCAGGCCTCCGCCGCCGGCAAGACGCTTGCGCCGGGCGCCAGCCTGCCCGAAGGCAGCACCGTCGTCACCGCGCCCAATGGCTTCGTGACGCTGGAACTGGCCGACGGCTCCAAGCTCACGCTGCCCGCGGACGGCTCGGTGGAACTGTCTCGCATGCGGCAATTCGAAGGCACCGGCCTGACCGACTCGGTGGTGCGCGTGCAGCGCGGCAGCGTGGAATCCTCGGTGGCCCCGGAGGGCCAGGGCGTGGGTCGCTTCGAGATCCGCACGCCCGTCGCCGTCACGGGCGTGCGCGGCACGCGCTTCCGTGTGCAGAGCGGCAGCGGCGGCGTGCATAGCGAAGTGCTGGAGGGTAGCGTGCGCCTGCAACCGCACGCGCCCGGCGCCACGCCGGCCAAGCCCGTCGCCGTGGCCCGCGGTTTCGGCGCGGCGGTCGGCGCGGACGGCACGGTCGCCGGTTTGCGCCAGCTGCTGCCGGCTCCGCAGCTGGCCGCGCCGACGCGCGCCGGCGGCCAATGGACCAGCGCGTTCGAGCCCGTGCCCGGCGCCAAGAGCTATCTGGTGCGCGTATCGCGCGACGCCGATGGCGCGCAGCCCGTGTCTTCCGCGCTCTTCGCCAGCAACGACATCCGCTTCCGCGCCCCCGGCGCGGGCACCTACTACGTTTCGGTGCGCGCGGTCGACGACCTGGGCCTGCACGGACAGGACGCCGTCGCCACCTTCGAAGGCATGAGCCAGCTGTCCACCGCATTCGGCCTGGGCGTGGCCACCGGCACGGGCGGCTTCGTGACGCTGACCGATTACTGAGTTTGCCCGCGCCATGGCCGACGCCGCCCACCCGCAGGACCGCAGCTCGCGCTCAGGGCTGTGGCTGGCGGCGGCGCTGATCGCGCTGGCGGCCCTGCTGGGCGCGCTGAACGGGCTGGGCCGCGTCGACCAGATCCTGTATGACCGCGCGGTCGTCATGACGCCGCGCCCGGCATCGCCGGACATCCTGATCGTCGCGATCGATGACGCCACCATCGACGCGCTGGGCCGCTGGCCCTGGCGCCGCGCCATCCATGCCGCCCTGCTCGACCGCCTGCACGGCGCGCGGGCGGTGGGCCTGGACGTGATCTTCGCGGAACCCGACACGATCAATCCGAACGACGACGCGATTCTCGCCGACAGCCTGCGCCGCAACGGCCGCGCGGTGCTGCCCGTGGTGCTGGACCGGCTCGACCACCCGGGCAGCATGAGCATGCCCATCCCGGCGCTGGCCCAGGCCGCGGCGGGGCTGGGCTTCATCAACGCCCGCATCGACGCCGACGGCGTGGTGCGCGAAAGCGTGCTGCGCGTGCAGTTCGACGGCGACTGGTGGCGCCATCTGGCCCTGACCCTGCTGCGCATCGGCGGCGAATCCGACGTTGCCGGCCGCTTGCTCAAGCGCGCGCAACCGGATGGCAGCATTCTGATCCCCTATGCCGGCCCGCCGGCCCATACCCACACCGTGTCCTATCTGTCGGTGCTGCGCGGCGACCTGCCGGCGGACGCGCTACGCGGCAAGTATGTGCTGGTCGGCGCCTGGGCCACCGGCCTGAGCGACACCTATCCGACGCCGGTGTCCCATGACACGAGCGGCATGTCGGGCGTTGAAATCGTGGCCAATGTGTTGCAGGCGGCGCGCGACGATATCGCCTATCAGGCGCCGCCGCCCTGGTTGAACGCGCTGTTCTCCGCGCTGCCGGCGCTGCTTGCCTGCCTGGCCTTGTGGCGGCTTTCGCCCAAGCGCGCCCTGCTGGTGTGCCTCGCGCTCCTGGCCGCCGTGCTGGCGGCATCGCTGCTGCTGCTGTCGCAGGCCAATCTGTGGTTCGCCCCCAGCGCGGCGATGCTGGGCGTCGCGCTCAGCTATCCGATGTGGAGCTGGCGCAGCCAGGAAGCCGCGCTGCGCTACATGGACTACGAACTGCGCCGTCTGCAGCGCGAGTACCCGCCGGTGCTGAACGAAGCCCGCGCGCAGTCCTTCGGCCACAGCGCCTCGCTCGAGCATCGCGTCGGCGAACTGAGCCGCGCCCTGGCCCGCGTGCGCAACCTGCGGCGCTTCCTGGCGGACGGCCTGGACGGCATGCCGGACGCAACCCTGGTGTTCGACGAACAGGGTCGCATGCAATTCCGCAACCAGGCCGCGGTCATGTATTTCCAGCGGCTCGGCATGCGCCCGCCGCGCGTCGGCCATCCCGCCACGCATCTGCTCGAACGCACGATTTCAGATGATGACGCGCGCCAGCGCCTGGCCGACGCACTGAGCGGACAGGAACGCGAATCCTCGCCCTGGAGCGCCGACCTGGAAGTGCGCGATCGCGCGGGACGCGACCTGATCCTCAAGTGCGCGCCCATCCACACGGCGGAAGGCCATTTTGCCGGCACGGTGGCCACGCTCACCGACATCTCCAGCATCCGCCAGGCCGAGCGCCAGCGCGAGGAAACGCTGCGTTTCGTGTCGCACGACATGCGCGCGCCGCAAAGCTCGATCCTGGCGTTGATCGACATGCATCACGAAGCGGACGCGCGCGACAGCCAGGACGATACCCTGCGGCGTATCGCCATGCTGGCGCGCCGCACGCTGAACCTGGTGGACGATTTCGTGCACCTGACCCGCGCCGAATCGATGGCCATCCGTCCGGTCGAGCTGGACCTGGGCAGCCTGGTGCAGGATGGCGTGGACGAGTTCTGGGCCGCCGCCCAGAAGAAGAACATCGCGCTGGCGACACAGCCCGACCTGCCCGTGGCCTATGCGCTGGGCGACCAGACGCTGCTGATGCGGGCGCTGTGCAATCTGATCGACAACGCGATCAAGTACAGCCCGGCCGACACCCGCATCGATTGCGGCATAGCGGAAGACGACGGCTATTGGCGCGTCAGCGTGCGCGACCAGGGCCGGGGCATCGCCGCACAAGACCTGGACAGCCTGTTCGAACCGTTTTCCCGCGTGGCCGCCGATACGCGCAAGGACGTGGGCGGCGCCGGCCTGGGCCTGGCCTTCGTGCGCACGGTGGCGCAACGCCACGGCGGCACGGCGCAAGTCAGCAGCGAACCGGGCCAGGGCTCGGTCTTCAGCCTGCGACTGCCGATGGCGCCGGAGCACGACGGCCAGTAACCGCGCGCCCCCGCGTCATTCGAAGACGTGCGAGATCACCGCGGGCTTGCCCGCCTTGATTTCCAGCGTGCCGCGGTATGGCGGCAGATCCGCATTGCGCAGCACCACCTGGTATTTGCCGGGAATCAGGCGCAGCTCCTTCACCGGCGGACTGATGCCGCGCGCGACGCCGTTGATCCAGACCTCGCCCCAGGGCCTGATGTCCAGCCGCACCGTCACGGGTGTCGCGATGGGCCGGGGCTTGGGTTCCTCCTGCGGCTGCGCCGGCGCTGCCGGCTCGGCCTGGAAGGCGCTGTTGTCCAGGGAACGGGCCGCGCCGATCAGGGCTTCCGTTGAAGGAGGCGCGGCATCCGCGGCAACCGGCGGCTTGAACTCCGCGACCAGCGCGGGCATCGTCTGCTGCGCGAGCTGCAGCCCGGGCGGCGCCACGGGCGGCTCGGCGCGCGCCATTTGCGGCTCGGCTTGCGGCGCGGACGGCTGCGCCGGCGCCTCCGGTCGGACCATGGGCGGGTTCGGCGGCATCAGCTCGGAGCTGGTGATCAGCGCATTGGGCGCGCGGCCGGACTGGAACCAGCCAAAGGTGCCACCCACGATGACCAGCGCCAGCAACAGGCCGATCCATACCGGCTTGCCGCGCTTCACGGCCGGCTGGCGCAGATGCGCGCCGCCAACCGGCAGCGAGGCCTGTTGCGAGGCGCCGGCCGCGCCCGGAGACGCGGGCGTGGCATCTGCGTAGACCACCATGCCCAGCCTGCCCGCCAGATCCGCCAGCGACTGCGGCCGCTCGGCCGGCTGCATGGACAGGCCCTCGTCGATGACGCGCAGGAACTCCTGGCTGTACTTGGACAGGCCCAGCTGGGCCAAGGGCTCGTAGGGGTCTTCGGCCCGCCGTTCCGGCGCTGGCGGCGGGCACAGGCCGGTGACCAGGGAGTGCATCACCGCGCACAGCCCGTACACGTCGGTCCAGGGGCCGCGCGGCCACTGGGCCGTGTCGGCATACAGCTCGATCGGCGCGAATCCGGGCGCGAGCGGCAGGGAGTTGCGGCGCGAGCGGGCCACCACCAGTTCAGGCAGCAGGTGGGCGCGGGCGCCCTCGTCCATGCCGACAGTGTCCAGCGAGATGTCGCCACAGATCTCGCCCTGCGCATGCAAGGACATCAGCGACGGCAACAGATCGGACAGCAGGCGCTTGATGCGCGCCTCCGGCACGCCCCCCGCCGCAGTCGCGGCGATGGCGCTCAGGGGACGCAACGCCAATGGCGCGGCGCCGGAAAATGGGCCACGCGGCGTCAACAGGCCGGCGGATGATGACATGTTCAAGGCGGTGCTCGGGACGTACGTACCCGGGAATGACGGTTATTAGCCCGAATATTATCGAATCTGCAACACAAGGACATTGCCGAAAATGTCCGACCGCATCAGGCTGTGGCACGATAACGCCATCGCCAATCCTCACCAATTCTGCGCATGCCCATGAAAATCCGCTCCTTCGCCGCGCTGGCCGGCGTCGTCACCGTGCTTGCCGGTTGCGCCGGCATGCAACGCGCGCTGCCCGAAGCGCCCGCCACGCCCCAGGCGCTGGAACAATTGCAACAAGTGCGCGACCAGTACGCCGCCGGCCATTACGGCGAAGTGGTGCGCCAGGTGGCGAAATCGGACGAGCTGGCGGGCTCCACCCGGGCGGTGCGCGTCGAAGCCTACAAGCTCCAGGCGTTCAGCTATTGCGTCACGCGCTACACCCAGCTGTGCGTGGACAGCTTCGCCCGCATCCTGGCCCTGGACCCCTCGTTCGAGCTGGCGCCCAATGAAGCAGGCCACCCGGCCTGGGGACCGGCCTTCCAGCGCGCCCGGGAGCAGGCCGGACGCTAAGGCCCGCGCCCCGCGAATCCCGTCCGCGCAAAAGCCCGCGCGGAAAAACAGAAAGGCCGCCGATTCGCATCGGCGGCCTTTCTTGTGTCCGGCCTCCCCGCGCCAGACTGCGCACGGGGAGTTGTCCGAAGGCTCCGCTTATTCGGCGGCGTCCTCGGCGCCCAGATCGGCGACAGGGGCGTCCGCATCGGAACCCACCGTGACCGGCGCGTCCTCGAACGGGTTGGCCAGCTGGCGAGCGGCTTCGCGTTCCGCGGCCTCCAGCGCTTCCTTGTCCCTGCGGGCATGGTGGTACGCCAGGCCGGTACCGGCCGGGATCAGACGGCCGACGATGACGTTTTCCTTCAAGCCGCGCAGGTCGTCGCGCTTGCCCATGATGGCGGCCTCGGTCAGAACCCGGGTGGTTTCCTGGAACGAAGCGGCCGAGATGAACGAGTCGGTCGACAGCGAGGCCTTGGTGATGCCCAGCAGCACGTTGTCGTACGAAGCCGGACGCTTGCCCTCAGCCTCGACGCGGTCGTTCTCGTTCAGCAGCTCGGAGCGCTCGACCTGCTCGCCCGGGATGAACTCGGTATCGCCCGCATCGACGATGTTCACGCGGCGCAGCATCTGACGAACAATCACTTCGATGTGCTTGTCGTTGATCTTCACGCCCTGCAGACGGTACACGTCCTGCACTTCGTCGACGATGTAGGTCGCCAGCTTCTCGATGCCCTGCAGGCGCAGGATGTCGTGGGGATCGGCCGGGCCGTCCACGATCATTTCGCCCTTGTTCACCACCTGGCCGTCGTGCACCAGCACCTGCTTTTCCTTCGGAATCAGGAACTCGTGGCTGACGCCTTCCAGGTCGGTGATGACCAGACGCTGCTTGCCCTTGGTGTCCTTGCCGAACGAGACCGTGCCGGTGACGTCGGCCAGCATGCCGGCGTCCTTCGGCGAACGGGCTTCGAACAGCTCGGCCACGCGCGGCAGACCCCCGGTAATGTCGCGGGTCTTCTGCGATTCCTGCGGAATACGCGCCAGCACTTCACCGACCGCCACTTGCTGCGTGTCGCGCACGGTGATCAGCGCGCCCACCGGGAACGAGATGTTCACCGAGTGATCGGTGCCGGCGATCTTGACGTCGTCGCCGTTCTCGTTGACCAGCTTGATCTGCGGACGCATGACGATCTTGCCGCCGCGCGTCTTGGGCGTGATGACGACCAGCGTCGACAGGCCGGTGACTTCGTCCACCTGCTTGGCGACGGTAACGCCTTCCTCGATGTTCTCGAAGCGCACGGCGCCGCCGTATTCCGACACGATCGGACGGGTCAGCGGGTCCCAGGTCGCCAGGCGGGCGCCAGCCTTGACGGCTTCGCCATCGCCCACCAGCACGGTCGCGCCGTACGGGATCTTGTGGCGTTCGCGTTCGCGGCCGTTGTCGTCGAAGATCGCCAGTTCGCCCGAGCGCGAGATCGCCACGCGTTCGCCCTTGGCGTTGGTGACGTAGCGCATCGTGCTGGCAAAGCCAACGGTACCGGCAGACTTGGTTTCCACCGCGCTGGCCAGGGCCGAACGCGACGCCGCGCCGCCGATGTGGAACGTACGCATCGTCAGCTGCGTGCCCGGTTCACCGATGGACTGGGCGGCGATGACGCCAACCGCTTCGCCCTGGTTGACCGGCGAGCCGCGGCCGAGGTCGCGACCGTAGCAGTGCGCGCACAGGCCGTGACGCGTTTCGCAGGTCAGCGGCGTGCGGACCTTGACTTCGTCCACGCCCAGGCGGTCGATGGTGTCGACCATGTCTTCGTCCAGCAGGGTGCCGGCCTCGATGGCCGTTTCCTGCGTGTCCGGGTTGACGATGTCGATGGCGGCAACGCGGCCCAGGATGCGGTCGCGCAGCGGCTCGATCACTTCACCGCCTTCGACCAGCGCCTTCATGGCGTAGCCTTGCGAGGTGCCGCAATCGTCTTCGGTGATGACCAGATCCTGCGTCACGTCGACCAGACGACGGGTCAGATAGCCCGAGTTCGCGGTCTTCAGTGCCGTATCAGCCAGACCCTTACGCGCGCCGTGGGTCGAGATGAAGTACTGCAGCACGTTCAGGCCTTCACGGAAATTCGCCGTGATGGGCGTCTCGATAATGGAGCCGTCCGGCTTGGCCATCAGGCCGCGCATGCCGGCCAGCTGGCGGATCTGGGCGGCCGAACCACGGGCGCCCGAGTCGGCCATCATGTAGATCGAGTTGAACGATTCCTGGCGCACTTCCTCGCCGTGACGGTTGGTCACGGGCTCGGTGGCCAGCTGTTCCATCATCGCCTTGCCGACCTTGTCGCCGGCCTTGCCCCAGATGTCCACCACGTTGTTGTAGCGTTCCTGGGACGTGACCAGACCCGACGAGTACTGCTTGTCGATTTCCTTCACTTCGCGGCTGGCTTCGGCCAGGATGCTTTCCTTGGCCGACGGGATCAGCATGTCGCCCATGGCGATCGAGATGCCGCCGCGCGTGGCCAGGCGGAAGCCCGACTGCATCAGCTTGTCGGCGAAGATCACCGTGTCGCGCAGGCCGCAACGGCGGAACGACTGGTTGATCAGGCGCGAGATTTCCTTCTTCTTCAGCGCCTTGTTCAGCACCGTGAAGGGCAGGCCCTTCGGCAGGATCTCGGACAGCAGCGCGCGGCCGACCGTCGTCTCGTGACGGCGGATCACCGGCTGCCATTCGCCCGCTTCGTCGCGCTCGTGTTCCTTCAGGCGCACGGTGATGCGCGTCTGCAGTTCCACTTCGCCGTTGTCGTAGGCGCGCTGCACTTCAGCGACGTCGGTGAAGAAAATGCCTTCGCCCTTGCCGTTGATGCGCTCGCGGGTCGTGTAGTACAGACCCAGCACGATGTCCTGGGACGGCACGATCGACGGTTCGCCGTTGGCGGGGAACAGCACGTTGTTCGAGGCCAGCATCAGCGTGCGCGCTTCGAGCTGGGCTTCCAGCGACAGCGGCACGTGCACGGCCATCTGGTCACCGTCGAAGTCGGCGTTGAACGCCGCGCAAACCAGCGGGTGCAGCTGGATGGCCTTGCCTTCGATCAGGACCGGTTCGAACGCCTGGATGCCCAAACGGTGCAGCGTGGGCGCACGGTTCAGCATGACCGGGTGTTCGCGGATGACTTCTTCCAGGATGTCCCAGACCACCGGTTCCTGGCTTTCCACCAGCTTCTTGGCGGCCTTGATGGTCGTGGCCAGGCCCATCATCTCCAGGCGATTGAAGATGAACGGCTTGAACAGTTCCAGGGCCATCAGCTTGGGCAGGCCGCACTGATGCAGCTTGAGCTGCGGACCCACCACGATGACCGAACGGCCCGAGTAGTCGACGCGCTTGCCCAGCAGGTTCTGACGGAAACGACCGCTCTTGCCCTTGATCATGTCCGCCAGGGACTTGAGCTGGCGCTTGTTGGCGCCCGTCATGGCCTTGCCACGGCGGCCGTTGTCCAGCAGCGAGTCGACGGCTTCCTGCAGCATGCGCTTTTCGTTGCGCAGGATGATTTCAGGGGCCTTCAGCTCCAGCAGGCGCTTCAGACGGTTGTTGCGGTTGATGACGCGGCGGTACAGGTCGTTCAGGTCGGAGGTCGCGAAGCGGCCGCCGTCCAGCGGCACCAGCGGACGCAGGTCCGGCGGCAGCACGGGCAGCACTTCCATGACCATCCACTCGGCCTTGATGCCGGACTTCTGGAAGCCTTCCAGCACCTTCAGGCGCTTGGAGATCTTCTTGATCTTGGCTTCCGAGCTGGTGGCCTTCAGTTCGCCGCGCAGCGTTTCCACTTCGCGGTCGATGTCGATGGTGCGCAGCAGTTCGCGCACGGCTTCGGCGCCCATCAGCGCGCGGAAGTCGTCACCATATTCCTCGGTCTTGGCGAGGAAGTCGTCGTCGGACATGATCTGACCGCGCTTGAGCGGGGTCATGCCGGGTTCGATCACGCACCAGGCTTCGAAGTACAGCACGCGTTCGATGTCGCGCAGGGTCATGTCGAGCACCATGCCCAGACGCGAGGGCAGGCTCTTCAGGAACCAGATGTGCGCGACCGGGCTGGCCAGCTCGATGTGGCCCATGCGCTCACGGCGCACCTTGGCGACGGTAACTTCAACGCCGCACTTCTCGCAGATCACGCCGCGGTGCTTCAGGCGCTTGTACTTGCCGCACAGGCACTCGTAGTCCTTGATCGGGCCGAAGATCTTCGAGCAGAACAGGCCGTCGCGCTCGGGCTTGAAGGTACGGTAGTTGATCGTCTCGGGCTTGCGGACTTCGCCGTAGGACCACGAACGGATCTTCTCCGGCGAGGCGATGCCGATCTTGATGGCATCGAATTGCTCGTCTTGCGAGACTTGCTTAAAGAGGTCGAGTAGCGCTTTCATTAGTTACGCTCCAAATCCATGTCCAGGGCCAACGAGCGGATTTCCTTGACCAGCACGTTGAACGATTCCGGCATGCCGGCATCGATGACGTGATCGCCCTTGACGATGTTTTCGTATACCTTGGTGCGGCCGGTGATGTCGTCGGACTTCACCGTCAGCATTTCCTGCAGGGTGTAGGACGCGCCGTAGGCTTCCAGCGCCCACACTTCCATTTCCCCGAAGCGCTGGCCGCCGAACTGCGCCTTGCCGCCCAGAGGCTGCTGCGTGACCAGCGAGTACGGACCCGTGGAACGCGCGTGCATCTTGTCGTCGACCAAGTGGTGCAGCTTCAGGTAGTGCATGTAGCCGACGGTCACCGGGCGCTCGAATTTCTCGCCGGTGCGGCCGTCGAACAGCCAGGCCTGCGTGCGCGACGGGGTCAGCTGCATGCGCTTGGCGACGTCGTCCGGATAGGCCAGCTCGAGCATCGTCGTGATTTCCTCTTCGGTCGCGCCGTCGAACACGGGCGTCGCGAACGGCACGCCGTTCTTGAGGTTCTGCGCCATTTCCATGACTTCGTCGTCGGTCAGCTCGTCGATGCGCGCGCCCGAACCGGTCGTGTTGTAGACCTTGTCCAGGTAGGCGCGGACGTTCTTGACCTGCGCGGTGCGCTCGTCGCGCAGCATGTCGGCGATGCGATGGCCCACGCCCTTGGCGGCCCAGCCCAAGTGCACTTCCAGCACCTGACCCACGTTCATCCGCGAGGGCACGCCCAGCGGGTTCAGAACGATGTCGGCGGGGGTGCCGTCAGCCATGTGCGGCATGTCCTCGACCGGGGTGATGCGCGAGACCACGCCCTTGTTGCCGTGACGGCCGGCCATCTTGTCGCCAGGCTGCAGGCGGCGCTTCACGGCCAGGTAGACCTTGATCATCTTGAGCACGCCCGGGGGCAGCTCGTCGCCTTGCGTCAGCTTCTTGCGCTTTTCTTCGAAAGCCAGGTCGAACTGGTGGCGCTTCTGCTCCAGCGATTCCTTGGCCTGCTCCAGCACGACGGCGTGCGGCTCGTCGGCCAGGCGGATGTCGAACCACTGCCAGCGGTCCAGATCAGCCAGGTAGGCCTTGGTGATCGAGGCGCCCTTGGCCAGCTTGCGCGGGCCGCCGTTGACGGTCTTGCCGACCAGCAGCTTCTCGATACGGTCGAACTGGTCGTTCTCGACGATGCGCAGCTGGTCGTTCAGGTCCTGGCGGTAGCGGCGCAGTTCATCGTCGATGATGGACTGGGCGCGCTTGTCGCGCACGATGCCTTCGCGGGTGAACACCTGCACGTCGATGACGGTGCCGGTCATGCCCGAGGGCACGCGCAGCGAGGTGTCCTTAACGTCGGACGCCTTTTCACCGAAGATGGCGCGCAGCAGCTTTTCTTCCGGCGTCAGCTGGGTCTCGCCCTTGGGCGTGACCTTGCCGACCAGCACGTCGTCGGCGCTGACTTCGGCGCCGATGTAGCAGATGCCCGAATCATCCAGGCGGTTCAGCTGGGTTTCGGCCAGGTTGCTGATGTCGCGCGTGATTTCTTCCGGTCCGAGCTTGGTGTCACGGGCGACGACCGTCAGTTCCTCGATGTGCACCGAGGTGTAGCGGTCATCGGCCACGACCTTTTCCGAGATCAGGATCGAGTCTTCGAAGTTGTAGCCGTTCCAGGGCATGAACGCGATCAGCATGTTCTGGCCCAGGGCGAGTTCGCCCAGGTCCGTCGACGCGCCGTCGGCCAGCACATCACCCTTGGCGACGCGATCGCCGCGCTTGACGATGGGACGCTGGTTGATGTTCGTGTTCTGGTTGGAACGCGTGTACTTGATCAGGTTGTAGATGTCCACGCCGACTTCGCCGGCCACGTTTTCATCGTCGTTCACGCGGATAACCACGCGTTCGGCGTCGACGTGGTCGACCAGGCCGCCGCGCAGCGCCTGCACGGTGGTGCCCGAGTCAACGGCCACGGTGCGCTCGATGCCCGTACCCACGACCGGCTTTTCCGGACGCAGGCAAGGCACGGCCTGACGTTGCATGTTGGCGCCCATCAGCGCGCGGTTCGCGTCGTCGTGCTCCAGGAACGGAATCAGCGAGGCGGCGACCGACACGATCTGCGACGGGGCCACGTCCATGTAGTGCACGTTGGCCGGCGCGGTCAGCATGGTTTCGCCCGCTTCGCGGCAGGCCACCAGGTCGTCGACGAAACGGCCGTCTTCGTCCAGCGCGGCGTTGGCCTGCGCGATGACGTAGTGGCTTTCCTCGATGGCCGACAGGTAGTCGATCTGGTCGCTGACCTTGCCGTCGATGATCTTGCGGTAAGGCGTTTCCAGGAAGCCGTACTCGTTCAGGCGAGCGTACAGCGCCATGGAGTTGATCAGGCCGATGTTCGGGCCTTCCGGCGTTTCGATCGGGCAGACGCGGCCGTAGTGGGTCGGGTGCACGTCGCGGACTTCGAAGCCGGCGCGCTCGCGGGTCAGACCGCCCGGGCCCAGTGCGGAAACGCGACGCTTGTGCGTGATTTCCGACAGCGGGTTGGTCTGGTCCATGAACTGCGACAGCTGGCTCGAACCGAAGAACTCCTTGATGGCGGCCGAGATCGGCTTGGAGTTGATCAGGTCGTGCGGCATCAGGTTTTCGGTCTCGGCCTGGCCCAGACGCTCCTTGACGGCGCGCTCGACACGCACCAGGCCGGCGCGGAACTGGTTCTCGGCCAGTTCGCCCACGCAACGCACGCGGCGGTTGCCCAGGTGATCGATGTCATCGATCTGGCCACGGCCGTTACGCAGCTCGACCAGCACCTTGATGGTTTCAAGGATGTCTTCGTTGGTCAGCGTCATCGGACCGGTGATGTCCTCGCCACGGCCCAGACGGCTGTTGACCTTCATGCGGCCGACGCGCGACAGGTCGTACGTCTCTTCGCTGTAGAACAGGCGCTGGAACAGGGCCTCGACGGCTTCCTCGGTGGGCGGCTCGCCGGGGCGCATCATGCGGTAGATCGCCACGCGCGCGGCCATCTGGTCGGCGGTTTCGTCGGTGCGCAGGGTCTGCGAGATGTAGGGACCGCGGTCCAGGTCGTTCGTGTAGAGCGTCTGGATGTCGTGCACGTTGGCGGCGCGCAGGGCGGCCAGCACGCTTTCCGTGATCTCGTCGTTGGCGTTGGCGATGACTTCGCCGGTATCGGCGTCAACGATGTTCTTGGCCAGCACGCGGCCGTACAGGAACTCTTCAGGCACCGAGATGCGCTGGATGCCGCCGGCAGCCAGGTCGCGCAGGTGCTTGGTGTTGATGCGCTTGTCCTTTTCGACGATGACCTTGCCGGAGCGGTCCGAGATGTCGAAACGGGCCATTTCGCCCTTCCAGCGCTCGGGCACGAATTCCATCATCGCGCCTTCGCTCTTCAGTTCGAAATTATCGAAGTCGAAGAAGTTGGCCAGGATGGTTTCCGGCGTCATGCCGATGGCCTTGCACAGGATCGTGACGGGCATCTTGCGGCGACGGTCGACGCGGAAGAACAGCACGTCCTTCGGGTCGAATTCGAAGTCCAGCCACGAACCGCGGTAAGGAATCACGCGGGCCGAGAACAGGAGCTTGCCGGAGCTGTGGGTCTTGCCGCGATCGTGTTCGAAGAACACGCCGGGCGAGCGGTGCAGCTGCGAAACGATGACGCGCTCGGTGCCGTTGATGACGAAGGAACCGGTGCCGGTCATGAGCGGAATCTCGCCCATGTAGACTTCCTGTTCCTTGACTTCCTTGACCGTGGGCTTGCTGACTTCGCGGTCGAGCAGCACCAGGCGCACCTTGGCGCGCAGGGGCGACGCATAGGTCAGGCCACGTTGCTGACATTCCTTGACATCGAACACCGGTTCGCCGAGCACATAGCTCACGAACTCCAAGCGCGCCATACCGTTGTGACTAACGATCGGGAAAATCGACGTAAACGCCGCCTGCAAACCGTCGGCTACGCGTTCGGACGGGGCGGTATCCGCCTGCAGGAAAGTTAGGTAGGATTGAAGCTGAGTCGCCAGCAGGAAAGGAACGTTTTGAACGTCTTCACGCTTGGCGAAGCTTTTGCGGATGCGCTTTTTTTCGGTGTACGAGTAAGGCATGAGCACTCCGACTCGAGGTTGCATGGGCCGTCAACCACGGCCCCAGGTGATACGACTCCAGGAAACCCCACTGCGAAGGGCCTGCCCCCAGTAGGGGTTTCCTGGAAACGCAAAAGCCCGGGGACTGCAGACTACGCTGTCCCCGGGCAGATGACGCAAGGTCTTACTTGACTTCGACCTTGGCGCCAGCTTCTTCCAGCTTCTTCTTGGCGGCTTCGGCGTCAGCCTTGGCAACGCCTTCCTTGACGGGCTTCGGAGCGCCGTCGACCAGGTCCTTGGCTTCCTTCAGACCCAGGCCGGTCAGCTCGCGCACGGCCTTGATGACGCTCACCTTGTTGGCGCCGGCTTCAGCCAGCACAACGGTGAACTCGGTCTGCTCTTCAGCAGCGGCGGCGGCGCCACCAGCGGCCGGGGCGGCCACGGCCACAGCGGCGGCAGCAGCCGACACGCCGAACTTCTCTTCCATTTCCTTGATCAGCTCGGACAGTTCGAGCACGGTCATGCCAGCGATGGCGTCAAGGATTTCAGCTTTGTTAAGTGCCATTTTTCAGAACTCCAGATATTGGGTAATGCCAGGGTTTGGGTGTCGCTCGGTCGTTCAGCGAATTCCGGAAAGGACGGGCGATTAAGCCGCGGCCTTCTGGTCGCGCACGGCGGCGAGGCCACGGGCGAACTTGGTCGGAACTTCGTTGAGCGTACGCACGAATTGCGCGATGGGGGCTTGCATGGTGCCCAGCAGCTTCGACAGCAACTCTTCGCGCGAGGGCATGGTGGCCAGGGCCTTCACGCCTTCTTGGTTCAGCAAGTTGTTGGGCAGAGCGCCCGCCTTGATGACCAGCTTGTCGTTGCTTTTCGCGAAACCTGCGAGGACCTTGGCCGCCGTAACCGGGTCGGCGCTGATGCCATAGATCAGCGGACCGGTCAGTTGCTCGGACAACGGCTCGAAAGCCGTGCCGGCAACAGCACGACGGGCCAGCGAGTTCTTCAGAACACGCAGATACACGCCCGATTCACGCGCAGTTTTGCGCAGTACGGTGACAGAGGCGACGTCCAGACCACGGTACTCGGCGATAACGATCGATTGGGCCTTGGCGACTTCCGCCGAGACTTCCTCGATCACCACCGCTTTCTCTTGACGATTGAGACTCACGGTTTGAACACTCCATCAAAAGACGCTTGGGGCAGATGCCTTGCACGTCAACCGAATGCGGCGCCTGGTCGAGTTCTTCGAATAAAGAAATCTTCCTGGGGACGCCGTCTACGCTGGATCCAGACTCTGCAAGCTCCGGGATTAAGCGGGGTGGCGGGTTGGTGGGCCCTTGCGGGCTTTCCGGTTCACCACCCTGCTCCAGCGGTCTTTGACAGCAGCATCCGGAAGGATCCGGATGCGGCCCAAAGTACGTTACAGCCGTCGGCTTAGGCCGACAGCGAGGCGATTTCCACGCGCGCACCGCCGCCCATCGTGGACGAAACGGCCAGCTTGCGCAGGTAAATGCCCTTGGCAGCTGCGGGACGAGCCTTTTGCAGGGCGTCGACCAGAGCGGCCAGGTTGGTTTGCAGCTGTTCCACGTTGAACGACGCGCGGCCGATCGTGGCGTGGATGATGCCGGCCTTGTCGGTGCGGTACTGCACCTGGCCAGCCTTGGCGTTCTTGACAGCGGTGGCGACGTCCGGGGTCACGGTGCCGACCTTCGGGTTCGGCATCAGGCCGCGCGGGCCCAGGATCTGACCCAGGGCGCCGACGACACGCATCGTATCGGGCGAGGCGATGACCACGTCGAAGTCCATTTGACCGGCCTTGATCTGGTCGGCCAGGTCGTCCAGACCGACGATGTCGGCGCCGGCGGCCTTGGCGGCTTCAGCCTTGTCGCCTTGGGCGAACACGGCCACGCGAACCGACTTGCCGGTGCCGGCGGGCAGCACGACCGAACCGCGGACCAGTTGGTCCGACTTCTTCGGGTCGATGCCGAGCTGCACGGCCACGTCAATGGATTCATTGAACTTGGCGACAGCGGTTTCCTTGACCAGGGTCAGGGCTTCAGCGACCGGGTACAGCTTGCTGCGGTCGATCTTCTGAGCGATAGCGGCAGCGCGCTTGGACAGTTTTGCCATGATTAGATCCCCTCAACCGTGATGCCCATGCTGCGGGCGCTGCCAGCGATCGTGCGGACGGCGGCGTCCAGATCGGCGGCGGTCAGGTCCGGACCCTTGGCCTTGGCGATTTCTTCAGCCTGGGCGCGGGTCAGCGTGCCGACCTTGTCGGTATGCGGCTTGGACGAGCCCTTTTGCACGCCGGCGGCCTTCTTGATGAGGACCGTCGCGGGCGGGGTCTTCATGATGAAGGTGAAGCTCTTGTCCGCGAAGGCGGTGATCACCACGGGGATCGGCAGACCCGGCTCCATGCCTTGGGTCTTGGCGTTGAACGCCTTGCAGAATTCCATGATGTTCAGGCCACGCTGACCCAGGGCCGGGCCAATCGGGGGGGAGGGGTTAGCCTTACCAGCCGGTACTTGCAGCTTGATAAAGCCGACGATCTTCTTCGCCATGCTTATGCTCCTTGCGGGTTATATCGCCCCGGACCAGACGGACCGAGGCTCCCCGGGGGTTGATGTCAGGTCTTTTCGACCTGGCTGAAATCGAGTTCGACGGGCGTCGCGCGACCAAAAATGGTGACCGACACGCGCACCTTGCTCTTTTCGTAGTTGACTTCTTCGACGTTGCCGTTGAAGTCCGCAAACGGACCTTCCTTGACCCGAACCATCTCGCCCACCTCGAAGAGGATCTTGGGACGCGGTTTCTCGACGCCCTCTTCCATCTGGGAGAGGATCTTTTCGACTTCCTTCTCGGAAATCGGGGTCGGACGATTGCCCGAGCCACCCAAAAAGCCGGTGACGCGGTTCGTATTCTTGACCAGGTGCCACGTTTCGTCGGTCAGGTCCATTTCAACCAGGACGTAACCGGGGAAAATGCGGCGCTCGGTGATCGACTTCTGACCACCCTTGACCTCGACGACTTCCTCGGAGGGCACAAGGATGCGGCCGAAAGACGTCTGCAGGCCCGCGCGCTCGATGCGCTCGTTCAGGGCCTTGTGCACACTCTTTTCCATGCCAGAGTACACATGGACGACATACCAACGCTTACTCATTCGCCGTCCTTATTTCCAGCCCAGCAACAGGCCGTAGAGAATCCATTCGATGCCCTTGTCGAGCACCCACATGAAAATGCCCATGATCGCCACGAACGCGAAAACGATGCCCGTCATCTGGGTCGTTTCCTTGCGGGTGGGCCAGGACACGCGCTTGACTTCGTTGTAGGACTCGCTGGCGAAGCTCAAGGTGCGGCGGCCCGGCTCGCTGAACCAGGCGATCGCGAAAGCGATCACGAGGCTGCCGACGAACACGCCGATACGTGCAGGCATGGGTTGCGCGCTGAGCACGGAGAACCCGACGATGCCAGCAATAACGACAAGAACCGCCAGCCCGAGCTTGACCCGGTCGGCGGTACTGGTAACAGTTTCAACGCTGGTATTAGACATATTGCGACGCGAGCCGCCTGAATGCGTAACTCGCGATGATCTCCCGCGGGTTTATCCTGGCGGTGGCAGGGGCAGTAGGAATCGAACCTACAACCTTCGGTTTTGGAGACCGACGCTCTGCCAATTGAGCTATACCCCTAAAACACTACTCGTGCTCGGCACTGCTTCGCACAGCTAGCGGTGGCGCTGTTGGCACTACATTGGCGCTACGACTGAACTACTACTGATCACTTTCTGATCAGACCCCGCTTGTTTTGCCGTGCTTTCGCACAGTTGACTTGCGGAACCCGAAATCATACTACTTTTACAGCAAAAAGGGTAGAGGGGCTTGAAAAGCCTCTCTACCCTTTCTGGAATTACTTCAGGATCTTGGCGACGACGCCGGCGCCGACGGTACGACCGCCTTCACGGATGGCGAAGCGCAGGCCTTCTTCCATGGCGATGGGGGCCAGCAGCTTGACGGTCATCGTCACGTTGTCGCCCGGCAGAACCATTTCCTTGTCGGCCGGCAGGTCGATCGTGCCCGTCACGTCCGTCGTGCGGAAGTAGAACTGGGGACGATAGCCGTTGAAGAACGGGGTATGGCGGCCGCCTTCTTCCTTGGACAGGATGTACACCTCGGACGTGAAGTCCGTGTGCGGGGTGATCGAGCCCGGCTTGGCCAGAACCTGGCCGCGCTGGACGTCTTCACGCTTGGTGCCGCGCAGCAGGATGCCCACGTTGTCGCCGGCTTGGCCTTGGTCCAGCAGCTTGCGGAACATTTCCACGCCCGTGCAGGTCGTCTTGACCGTCGGGGTGATACCGACGATTTCGATTTCCTCGCCGACCTTGATGATGCCGCGTTCGATACGGCCGGTCACCACGGTGCCGCGACCCGAGATCGAGAACACGTCTTCCACCGGCATCAGGAACGCGCCGTCAACGGCACGCTCGGGCGTCGGGATGTAGGTGTCCAGGGCTTGGGCCAGGGCCAGGATGGCCTGCTCGCCCAGCTCGCCCTTGTCGCCTTCCAGCGCCAGCTTGGCCGAACCCTTGACGATCGGGGTGTCGTCGCCCGGGAAGTCGTACTTGGACAGCAGTTCGCGAACTTCCATTTCCACCAGCTCGAGCAGCTCGGCGTCGTCAACCATGTCAGCCTTGTTCAGGAAGACGATGATGTACGGCACGCCGACCTGGCGCGACAGCAGGATGTGCTCGCGGGTCTGCGGCATCGGGCCGTCAGCGGCCGACACGACCAGGATCGCGCCGTCCATCTGGGCAGCGCCCGTGATCATGTTCTTGACGTAGTCGGCGTGGCCCGGGCAGTCAACGTGCGCGTAGTGACGCGATTCCGTTTCGTACTCGACGTGCGCGGTGTTGATGGTGATGCCGCGCGCCTTTTCTTCAGGAGCCGCGTCGATCTGGTCGTAGCCCTTGGCTTCGCCGCCGAACTTGGTCGACAGAACCGTCGTGATGGCTGCCGTCAACGTCGTTTTGCCGTGGTCAACGTGACCAATCGTACCCACGTTCACGTGCGGCTTGGTACGTTCAAACTTGCCTTTTGCCATGGCTGACTCCTGACCTGGATTGCGCTTCTGACTGAAGAAAAGAAGTTGTGGTGCCCATGACGCGGATCGAACGCGTGACCTCTCCCTTACCAAGGGAGTGCTCTACCACTGAGCCACATGGGCGTATAAATCTTGGAGCGGGTGAAGGGAATCGAACCCTCGTCGTAAGCTTGGAAGGCTTCTGCTCTACCATTGAGCTACACCCGCGGCTACCCTTTCACCTTCTCGTACTTCCCAACACCTTCAAATTCAGGCCCTTGGAACCTTACGACCTTCGTTGCAAAGGCCGCCCAGCTCCCAGGGCTTGCATTTTAAAATCCAGGCCGCCGATGATCTAGCCGCGCCTGGATTTAGGTATAGGGTCTCTGGTGGAGGAGGTTGGATTCGAACCAACGTAGGCGCAAGGCCAACAGATTTACAGTCTGCCCCCTTTAACCACTCGGGCACCCCTCCAGCGGAGAACTTGAGATTATGAACACTTTCGAATCCGGTGTCAAACGCCGGGATCGAAAATTTCCAATTTCCAGTCCTGCCTCCGCCGCGTTTCCGCGCAGAGGGGGCGAAGCTTACAGGTTTCTGCGAAACGCTGCACGGAAAAGTTGCGCCCGCCGGGCCCGGGGACTCCGGGCGCGGCGTGCGGGTTTATCCGTCTGCCGGACCAGCCGCCCCCCCCTTCCCGGCAAAACAAGCTGCGCCCGAACCGCCGCGTTTCGCCCCACCTCTGCCCACAACCCTTTCAGCACCCTGCTCTCTTGCGCCCGCCGCCACCCCAAAAAAAAGAACAAGGACGCGGCAGATAGACAGAACCGCCTTCCCTCTTTCACCCACCCGCCAACAGATGCGCAATGGACGACGGTCAGGCCCTCCCCTGCCCTCACACAGAACAATCACAAGCTCTCGGCAGTGCGCCAGACCCGCCCCCATCCTCATGCGCTCCCCGGCCGAAGAAATGGCGCAATTCTCGCAATCCGGGCGCGCCAAGCCAAACCCGCCATATTCTTGCGATACACCGTCTCACCCAATTTATGAGCTTTTACTCGCTTATTTGAATAAGCAAGCTTTAGCTCATGAATTTTCATATGCAAATCTTTACTCGCAAAATATCCGACGCTTTGCTCGTAAAACTTCAACGCACGAAGTAAAGCGATTGCTCGCATTCAACACGAGACCGCGGCGCTCGAATCGCTGCCGTTCCTGATTCGTTTCAAACCAGGTGCGCCAACGCACGCATGGCCTGCTGATGCAGCTGTGGCGTAGCGGCGGCAATCACACGACCATCCGAATCCAGGCCTGGCGGCCGGCCGGCCCAATCAGTGATGACGCCGCCCGCGCCTTCGATCACCGGCATCAGCGCCAGATAGTCATAGGGCTGCAATCCCGCCTCGACCACCAGGTCGACATGGCCGCTGGCGAGCAAGCCATAGCTGTAGCAATCGCCGCCATAGCGACGCATGCGCGTCGAACGCGCCAGGGCGTCGAATGCGGCCAGTTCGGCGGCATTGAAGATATCGGGCGAGGTTGCGTACAGAATGGCCTGGTCCAGGCTTACACAGCGGCTGGCCGAGCAAGGCTGTCCGTTCAAGGTCGACACGCCACCCTGCGTACCGATCCAGCGCTCGTCCAGCATCGGCACATCGATCAGGCCCAGCACCGGCCTGCCCCGGTGCAGCAACGCCAGCAAGGTGCCCCACAAGGGATTGCCGGAAATGAAGGCGCGCGTGCCGTCGATGGGATCCAGCGACCACACGAATTCCGCCTCGGCCTGCTGCACGCCATACTCTTCACCAAAAATGCCGTGTTCGGGATACTGCTGCGAGATCGCCGCCCGCAACGCTGCTTCGACTTCGCGGTCGGCCTGGGTGACCGGGCTCTCGTCGGCCTTGGTGTCGATGGACAGGGGATGCCGGAACCACTGCCGCGACAAGGGCCGGACCCGGTCCGCCAGTGTCTGGGCAAATGCGGCGTAGGCGGCCAACTGCTGTGCCGCGAGCGGCGTCGAGGTATGCATAGCTGTACTCCAAAACAGGGCAGGCCCGGATACATGGACCCGTCAGGCAAGCGCCACGCACCGGCTTGAACGCCTGCCTGCTGTTCGGCGACGCAAAAGCGCCTGGTCCGTTGCAGGCAAAGGAATCCCGGCTGGACGTTTTGCCACAAATTTGCAAATATACCTAGAAATACAACCCGGATTCTGACATCTGGATGGCAGCCCGCGATAAAGCGGATGTTTGGCCGTTCCAGGCGCGCGGCGTCGCTCCATGATGCCGCGAATGGGCCACGCTGACGCCGCGACTCGCGCCTGCGGCGGTTTCAAGATCAGGGCTGCCTGACCCCATGCGATCCGACCCGTTTCCGAACAACCCTGTGGACAAGTCTGTGGGCAATTGCTTGCGCAGCTTTTGTTGGCCTGCCTCCCGACTTGAATCCGCCATTGCCGCGGCGGGCGCTCGCCGTTCCGTACCCGGACGAATTCCCCGTCCCCGGGGGACCTGCGTGGCAAGCCCGGGCCGTATCATGCCAACTGCGCCGGGACGGCTACGCGTGAATCGGCTCTCCCGGGCACCCGGCGTGCAACGCGCCGGCTATAGATAGGAAGCATCCGTTATGTGGCAAGAAGAGCGGTATCAGCGAATCCGCGCGCTGCTGTCTACATTGCAGCAAGTCTCGACCGACCGCATCGTCGGCGAATTGGGCGTATCCCGGGAAACCGTCAGGCGCGACCTGCTCGAGCTGGAAGCGTTGGGAGAACTGCGCCGCGTGCATGGCGGCGCGGTACCGGTGCACAGCGAGCCGCCCATCGCCGAGCGCGTGCATACCCGCGTGAAGTACAAGCGCGCCATCGCGCGCCTTGCCGCCAGCCTGACCGCCAGCGGCCAGACCCTGTTCCTGGACGCCGGCAGCACCACCAGCGTACTGGCCGACGAGTTGGCCACGCAGAGCGGGCTGACCATCATCACCAACTCGTTCGACGTGGCGCGCAAGATCGGCGCCGCCGGCAACGGCGCCAACGAAGTGCTCATGCTGGGCGGAACGGTGGGCGGCCCGGTCTGCGCCACCGCCGGCGGCGTCACCGTGGCCGAGATCCACCGCTATCGCGCGGACCTGGCGCTGCTGTCGCCGGTGGGCGTGGATGCCGAATGCGGCGCCACCAGCTACGACCTGCGCGAAGCCGACGTGGCGCGGGCCATGGCCGACAACGCCAGGCAGCGGGTGCTGCTGGCCGACTTCAGCAAGATCGGCGTGTGCAGCCGCATGTCGTACTGCGCCGCGGACCGCATCGACCACCTCGTCACCAACGCGTCGGCGCAAGCCTTGCCCGCCTATGCGGCGCTGGAATCCGTGGTGGGCGCGGTGTCGATTGCCTGACGGCGCATGGCCGCGCCAGGCGCTCAGGTCGAGCACACGGCGCGCGGCCTGATCAGTAGCGTTCGAAGCAATGCTGCAGCGCCACCGGATCACGCGTGGCGGACAAACCCAGCATCAACAGGATGCGCGCCTTCTGCGGGTTCAGGTCTGTCGCCGCGATGAAGCCCAGCGCGGCGTCATCGAGTTCGACGTCGCGCGCGACGAAGCCACTGCCGGCGCGGCTGGAGCGGACCACGGCCACGCCGGAAGCGGCGGCGCGCGTCAGGGCGCTGATGGCTGCGTCGGTCGCATTGCCGTCCCCGACGCCTGCCAGCACGATGCCTTGGCTCACGGATGCCATGAAATCGATCACGTCGGCCTGCAGGTCCGCATGCGCGTATACGATGCCCACGCGGGGCCAGCCCGACTTTTCCAACAATGCGAGTGAAAACTCGCTTTGCGTGGAATGCGTGGTGGCGTTGCGGGAATAGAACTTCGGCGCGCCGCCGTGCATGACGCCAGCCCGGCCGCGATTGGGCGAGCTGAACGCGCACAGGCCGGCGCTGGCGATCTTCTGCACCTCGCGCGCATAGTGGATGTCTTCGTTCATCACCACCAGCGGCCCGCGGCCGCGGGCCTCGGCATGGCGCGCCAGCGCCACCGCGTTGTACAGATTGGCGGGACCTTCGGCGCCCAGCGCGGTGGCCGGGCGCATCGCGCCAACCAGCACGACAGGCTTGTCATGGCGCACCACCAGGCTCAGGAAATACGCGGTCTCTTCCAGCGTATCCGTGCCGTGCGTGATGACGATGCCGGCCACGGATGCATCCTGGCACAAGGCATCCACGCGCGCGGCCAGCGCGCGCCAGACCTCATGCGTCATGTTCTGGCTGCCGACGTTGGCCACCTGCTCGGCGCGAATGCGGGCAATGCCCGCCAGCTGCGGCACGGCGGCCAGCAGATCATCCACCGAGAAGGAGCCGGCCTTGTAGCCGGCCGAGATCGCGTCGGCCTGGGCGCCGGCGATGGTGCCGCCGGTCGCCAGCACCGCCACCACGGGCAGCGCGTCAGGCATCAACCACTCCGGACAGACCCTGGCGTTCGAGTAGGGAGTTCAGGTGTTCCCAGCCGTGGAAGTCGATCACGATCTGGCCCTTGTCCTTGGCCCCGACCTTGAGCGCGACGCGCGTGCCCAGATGATCGGACAAGGCTTCCTCCAGGCGCGTCAGGTCGCGCGACACGCCATTGGCCTTCTTGCGCGGCGCCGATGCCGACTCGGCATCCTTGGCGGTCTTGGCGACCAGCTTCTCGGCCTCGCGCACCGACAGGCGGCGGGCGATGATCTGGTTGGCCAGCTGGATCTGCGTGGCCGCGTCCACGGCCAGCAGCGCGCGCGCATGGCCCATGTCCACATCGCCGGCCAGCAGCATGGTCTGCACGGGCGCGGCCAGGTTCAACAGGCGCAGCAGATTGCTGGTGGCCGAGCGCGAACGGCCGATGGCCTGGGCTGCCTGTTCGTGCGTCAGGCCGAATTCGTCGAGCAGGCGGCGCACGCCATGCGCTTCTTCAAGCGGGTTCAGGTCCTCGCGCTGGATGTTCTCGATCAGCGCCATGACGGCGGCGTGCTCGTCCGCCACTTCGCGCACCAGCACCGGCACTTCCTTCAGGCCGGCCAGCTGCGCCGCGCGGAATCGCCGCTCGCCGGCGATGATTTCGTACTGTCCGGGTTCTTCGCCCAGTTCGCGCACAAGAATGGGTTGCATGATGCCTTGTGTGCGGATCGATTCAGCCAGTTCGCCCAAGGCGCCCTCGTCCATGCGCGTGCGCGGCTGATATTTGCCGGCGCGCATCTTGGAGACGGGCAAGGTGGACGGCGGACCCTCGGGCTTGGCCTGCGCCTTGCCGATATTCTCGATGGCGGGCGCGTCGGCGCCCAGCAGGGCATCCAGTCCGCGACCCAAACCCTTGGGTTTCTTGGTGGCCATAGTTAAATCCTCTTTCCTTCTGTTTTTGTATCCCGAGCCGGGCTCAGGCGGCCGCCTGCTCGGCGGGCAGGCGGTACCAATACGCGTAACAGTCTTTGAAACCGTAGCGGGCGTACAAGGCGCGCGCGGCGGCATTGTCCGGCTCCACCTGCAAATAGGCGGTGGCCGCGCCGTCGGCCGCGCCTGCGGCCAGCAAATATTCCACCAGCGCGCCGGCATGGCCTTTGCGCCGTTCCTCGGGATGCGTAACGATATCGAACAGGCCCAGCAAGTCGCCGTCGCGCACGGCCAATCCCGCAGCCACGCAACGGCCATCGCCGGCATGCGCCAGCACCGGCGAGATATCCACAGCCAATCCCGCCAGGCGTGCGCGATGTTCCTCGACATGCTGCGGCAAGGCGCCGCGCATGCGTCCAACTTCATCGGCAAAGCGGACCGGGTCCGCCATTGCGAACGTCAGCCTGGCAGGCGCGGCCTGCGGCCGAGGCGCCAATGGCGCGGACATGACGCGGGTTTCTTCGATCAGTGCATAGCCGCGCGCGGCCAGTTCGTCGTCCAGGGAAAAATCCGGTCCGATGGACGTCAGGCGGAACAGCATCGGCAGGCCGCGGCGCGCGTACAACGAAGAACAATACGCCAGCCGCTCATCGAGCGGACGTGTGGATAACCCCAGCACATTGATGCTGCGCACCCGCTTGGCCGCCGACGGCGCAAAACGCACCAGCCAGCCGTCGTAGAGCACCTGCGCGGAAACGGCCGTGGCGTTCAGCGCGGCCTCTTCCAGCCGCACGCGCAGGCGGTCGCGCGCATCGTCCTGAGGACGCGCGGCAGGCGCTGCGGAGGGGCGGGAAAAGAGCGTTGCTGCGGACATGGCTGCGGCGTCAGTTGAGTTCCTTGACGCGCTCGATCATCTCGGCGCCGAACGAGATATAGGCCTGCGCGCCGCGCGAGCCGCGGTCGTACACCACGCCGGGCATGCCATAGCTGGGCGCTTCGGCCAGGCGCACGTTGCGCGGCACCACGGTCTTGAATACCTTGTCGCCGAAGTGCGACTCCAATTGGGCGGACACCTGCTGCTGCAACGTCATGCGCGGATCGAACATCACGCGCAGCAAACCGATCACGCGCAGGTCATCGTTGATATTCCGGTGCACGCGCTTGATGGTATTGACCAGGTCGGACAGACCTTCGAGCGCGAAGTACTCGCACTGCATGGGAATGATGACGCCATGCGCCGCGGCCAGGCCGTTGAGCGTGAGCAGCGACAACGTGGGCGGGCAATCGATCAGCACGAAATCGTACTCGTGCTTGATCGAATCGATGGCGGCCTTGAGCTGACGCTCGCGCTCGTCCATCTGCACCAGGTCGATTTCCGCGCCCGACAGTTCACGGTTGGCCGGCAGCACGTCATAGCCGCCCGACTCGGAGCGCACGCGCGCCTGCGCGATGGTGGATTCTCCGATCAGCACTTGATAGAGATTGGACTCCAGCGAGTTCTTGTCGATGCCGCTGCCCATCGTGGCATTGCCTTGCGGATCCAGGTCCACCAGCAGCACGCGTTGCTTGTGCGTGGCAAGGCCGGCCGCCAGGTTGATGGCGGTCGTCGTCTTGCCCACACCGCCCTTCTGGTTGGCAATACAGAAAACGCGGGCGGTTTCGCTGGGGGGAATGTTGTTCATAGGGTTCCTTGACTGCGGCGCATCCAGATCAGGCAGCGTTCTGCTTGCAGCTCCGGCACGTGGAGCGGCTGTATGTGGTCGACTTGCCATGTCCCGCGCGCGTGCAACGCCTGAATTTCATCGTCGGGGACCTTGCCCTTCATCGCAACGAGGGTACCATCGTTGCGCACATGGCGACCCGCGAGTTCGGCAAAATCATCCAGGGATGCGAAGGCGCGCGACGTCACAATATTGCACTCGCCGGGCTCCAGCGTTTCGATGCGGGCATGGCGGGCCTGCAGATTGGGCAAGGCCAGCGCGCCGCTCATCTGGCGCACGAATGCGGTTTTCTTTTCGACGGCGTCGATGCAGGTCACGGACCAATGCGGCCGCATGATGGCCAGCACCACGCCGGGCAGGCCGCCGCCCGAACCCACGTCATAGATCTTGGCAGGCGCCTCGCCCAACGCGGCGCTCAACGGCGCCACGACGGACAGGCTGTCGAACAGATGCTGGATGAGCATCTGTTGCGGGTCACGGATGGCGGTGAGGTTGTAGGTGCGGTTCCAGCGCTGCATCTGCGCCAGATAACCGAGCAGCTTGTCCACAGCTTGCGCGTCGACCGGCAGGCCGAGTTGCGCGCATGCCTGGGACAAGCGGCCGGCCATGTCGGCGCCGGCCGCTTGCGCTTGTGACGTCATGCCGCGGCCTCCTCGGGGCCCGCCTCGGACGAGGCATCGCGGCTCAGCTTGCGCGTGCCATAGTGCAGGCGCTTGAGATGAATCATCAGCAGCGAGATCGCCGCCGGGGTCACGCCGGAAATGCGAGCCGCCTGGCCGATGGTTTCGGGCCGGTGCGTCTTGAGCTTCTGGCGCACTTCGAACGACAGGCTGGTCACGGCGTCGTAGTCGACATCGGTGGGAATGGGCTGCAGTTCGTGCGAAATCTGCTTCTGCACTTCGTCCTGCTGGCGAGCAATGTAGCCGGCGTACTTCACCTGGATCTCGACCTGCTCGGCCAGCTCATCGTCGGCAACCACGCCGGGACCAGCGAGCAGCGAACCATCCAGGTTGCGGGCGGCCATCAGCGATTCATAGGAAACGCTCGGCCGTTTCAGCAAGTCAGCTAGTGAGTACTCACGTTCTATCGCCTTGCCCAGCAACGGTTCCGCGACTTCGGCGGGCAACACGCGCGGATTGACCCAGGACGATTTCAAGCGCTCGACTTCGGCGGCAACCGCATCACGCTTGCGATTGAACGCATCCCAGCGCGCATCGTCGACGATGCCGAGGCGGCGACCGATTTCGGTCAGACGCAGGTCGGCATTGTCTTCGCGCAGGCTGAGACGGTACTCGGCACGCGAGGTAAACATGCGATAGGGTTCGGTCACGCCGCGCGTGGCCAGGTCGTCGACAAGCACGCCCAGATAGGCTTCGTCGCGACGCGGCGTCCATTGTTCGCGGTCCAGCGACTTGAGCGCGGCATTCACGCCAGCCAGCAAGCCCTGGGCCGCGGCTTCTTCGTAACCCGTGGTGCCGTTGATCTGGCCGGCGAAGTACAGGCCTTCGATCGCCTTGGTTTCCAGCGTGCTCTTCAATCCACGTGGATCAAAGTAGTCATATTCGATGGCATAGCCGGGACGCAGGATATGTGCGTTCTCCAGACCGGGCAGCGAATGGATCAGGTCCAGCTGCACGTCGAACGGCAGGCTGGTGGAGACGCCGTTGGGGTAGACCTCATGCGTGTCCAGCCCTTCCGGCTCCAAGAATACCTGGTGCGACTCCTTGTCGGCGAAGCGATGAATCTTGTCTTCGATCGACGGACAGTAGCGCGGACCCACGCCTTCGATCACGCCGCTATACATCGGTGAACGATCCAGCCCGCCGCGGATGATGTCGTGCGTGCGGGCATTGGTGTGCGTGATCCAGCAGGGCAGCTGCCGAGGATGCATGGCCACATTGCCCATGTACGAGAACACGGGAATCGGATCCAGATCACCCGGCTGCTCTTCCAGGATCGAGTAGTTGATCGTGCGGCCGTCGATACGGGGCGGCGTTCCAGTCTTGAGGCGGCCTTGCGGAAGCTTCAGTTCTTTCAGGCGCTGGCCCAGGGAAATCGCCGGCGGATCTCCGGCACGACCGCCGGAATAGTTCTGCAGACCCACGTGGATCAGTCCGTTCAGGAACGTCCCAGCCGTCAGGACAACCGTCTTGGCGCGAAACTTCAGGCCGACCTGGGTTACGGCGCCCACGACGCGATCGCCCTCCACCATCAGATCTTCCACCGCCTGCTGGAACAGCCAGAGATTAGGCTGGTTTTCCAGGCGGCCGCGGATAGCCTTGCGGTACAGCACACGGTCGGCCTGGACTCGCGTCGCACGCACTGCCGGCCCCTTGGAGCCATTCAGAATGCGGAACTGAATGCCGGCCTCGTCCGTCGCCAACGCCATGGCGCCACCCAGCGCGTCGACCTCTTTGACGAGATGTCCCTTACCAATCCCGCCGATGGAGGGATTGCAAGACATTTGGCCTAGGGTCTCGATGTTGTGGGTCAGTAGCAGCGTCTGTGCGCCAGTGCGCGCAGCCGCCAGCGCCGCCTCGGTGCCGGCGTGACCGCCACCGACAACGATGACATCGAATTCGCGGGGGTAATCCATGATGGGGGGAGAAGATAAGAGAGCGTTCGGTGCTCATTATAGAGGCAGGGGGGGCATGTTTCACGTGAAACATGCTTTACCGTGCCTGGATTCGTCTGTCACGTTGGTCCGGTGTGAGAAAAGTGCGACGTGGAGACAAGCTGTAGAGGGTAAATATGTCGGCATCTGCCCAAGTCTTATGTTTCACGTGGAACGGTTGATACCTTGGTCAGGTATTGATTGAAGGGTGCCCGTTCTCCCCTAGACAGGCAAACTCGAAGTCGTGGCCTCCGATGGATGTATCTCGGGGCTAACTCCCAGAGTATTTAGGGAATGTCCGCACATCTCAATATCAATGTTTCACGTGAAACATGGACAAGGCCCTACCTACATCAACATCAGTCAGGGATATGCCGTATCCCTTCCCTACGAATCGGAGGATTCCTTTTGCTGATGTTTCACGTGAAACATGGATACCTACGTCGTTCGATCCAACCACTTGCCTTAGGAGTCATGTTTCACGTGAAACATCGCACCTGGCTGACAGTCGATGCTGTGGGCTGGATTGCCGTTCCGTGTTTCACGTGGAACATTCACCCACATCACTTTGCTGGCAATTGAGCCGAAGCCTGTCATGTTTCACGTGAAACCACGATGATCCGTTCTATGCATCTCCGATTGAATCCGTAGCACGATCAGGCAACCCGCATTCGCGTTTCACGTGAAACATTCAATGGAAAACGCAGATTTCCACCCCCTACCCTACCCCTATCCAAAACAATTGGCTCATTTCTGAAAGCAAGACCTCCCACGCCGCAGAGCCACCCTTTCATCTCCATCGCACTAAGCAAACTGATCCTCGAATTCATGCTGTCTATGTCGCACCCGATTCATAAGAATCTGCCAATGTCCGGAATCCGTTCACTCCAACATCGCCCGCCAGAATAGACACGATGACCGTGATACGCTTTATCCACAACATCAGCATGTTTCCGAAGATCAGCGACAGCCGTACCCATTTTCATGTGAAGCAGCACGGTTCTTTTTTCAACACGCACGTGAGTGCAGTGAAGTACCAAAAACAACGTTGAATATCTGACTTCACTTTATCCACATGAAACGTCCCGCCCGAGGCCAAGCCGATCTGTGGACAAAGAAGTGGACAACCCAAGCTTCGGCCCTGGACGATACGTTCAACGCATCATCCACCACAGCCGGTCGAATAGGCTGCCTATTCCTTCATGGATGATCCTGGGCGGAAAAATGGCTTTTGAATCAATGGATACGCTGATTCCCAGGGGTAGTGCACGGCGGCGAGACATTGTGGATAAGCAGCAGCCTATGGTTGCGATAGGCAAGATTGCACTAAGCTGAATTCTGTGGACAACCCCTCGTCCGGACTCGCGGGAACTAGCGAGTAAATCCCATGTCCAACCGCCCTGTTCTCACGTCAGGCTGTTCTACGACTTTTCCACAAAGTTGTTATCGCGCGCCAGACATCTTGCTGCCACATCCCGATCCCATACTCGAACACCCGCTGCGCAATTTCCATTGCGCAGCACACTGGATATGGCCGCCCTCATCCTTTTGGCTGATCCACGGGAAAACGCTGTGGACAAATCCATGGGCCGCTCCTGATTCATTTTTTTGAGGAGCAATCCCCGCGGATCGTTCCGACCACGGCCCGCCGACTTCTATTTATTGTTCGCGGCGCCTTGTAATTCCCCTCGCTCAGACGTTCACGCAAACCGGAATAATTCACCGGCCGCCGGCCGATATCCCCATTTCTATCCACAGACCGGATACCCCGTTTTTGTGCAAACTACGGGGAATTCTGTGCATAACCAAGATGGGGATATCTTTGTGAACAACCATGCGCCGGACCGTCAAAAACCGCGCATATGGACGGCCTGGTCGCCTCCGCCTTATTGCTGCACACACCCAGCTGAGGCCTCGGATAACAGGTAAGAGCCCGAATTTCCTAGGGAAAAAGCAGGTATCCCCCTGCGTGGAAAGCGATATGCCAGGTTTCATGGGAAACGCGGCCCCGGCAGACAGGTCATTCAAGCCACCGCAAAAAACTGTGCAAAACCACGCTGACGGACATCTATTGATCCAAGATTGCGCACAAAACCAAGACCCGTCCGAGAAAATTATCCACAGACTTATCCAGAGGATTCACATTAAGTTAGTATTCACTAACATAACCATCGGCAAGTCCGAAAATGCCGCTAGCGCGGGATCAACACCGATAAGGACCGGCCCAAATGAAACAACGCCCCAGACCGCAAGGTCTTGGGGCGTTGTAGCCAGGATTCAACCTGGCAGACGGGAAATTGGGATTTCCCGATTTAGAGCGGGCGAATTTCGGCCGCTTGAGGTCCTTTCGGACCATCCTTGACTTCGAATTCGACTTCCTGACCTTCGTTCAGGCTACGGTAACCGCGGCCTTGGATGGCGGAAAAGTGTGCGAAAACATCGGTGCCGCCGGCGTCCGGCGTGATGAACCCGTAACCCTTGTCAGCATTGAACCACTTGACTTTGCCCTTCTGAGCCATTTTCCTAGCGTCCTGTAATTAACGAGATTGCAATGAATCAAGGACGCCGTGACAACTGAACGACCGGTAGGGATACCTGCGTTGCTGCTGCGTTCACGTTCGTCAAAAGACGACAGAACGCGATCGCGCGCTGCTTGAATCAACTGCAGAATCAGCATACTCATCACACATTACAGAGTCATATAGTTGTTTACCCGAATGTCGCATTTTTCAGACTCGTCGGACGTCTTCAGGTAATACCGTTATGCGGAATCTCGCTGCCTGCGCGCCAGAAAGTTGTACATCGGTCCGGTCACCAGCACCACGAACACCATGCGCGTCACATGGAACGCCGTTACCACCGGAACCCCCAGCTGCAGCACCTTTGCCGTGATCGCCATCTCGGCGATGCCGCCCGGCGTCGTACCCAGTATCAGCGTGGGCACAGGCGCGGCCGACCATAGCGACAGCAATGCGCCCAGTCCGAACGCCATCGCCAATGCGACCACCGTGAACACGGCCACGGCCGCGATGAAACGTGGCGCGGCGCGAAAGAAATCGGGGCGATAGCGGTCCCCCAGGGACCAGCCGATGAACAGTTGCCCGATCTTCGGTACATAGTCCGGCAGCGCCGACAATTCGATGCCGGACAACGTCAGCGCCATCGCCACCGACATCGATCCCAGCACCCAGGGATTGGGTAGCCGCAGCCTCATGAACAGCAGCCCGCCCATGCAGGTCAAGGCCACCAGCGCCGCCAGCCCAGGCCAATGCACCACGCGCGGCCCAGGCACGGTCGGATCCAGCCCGGCCACGCCCCACCACTGGAACAGGAAGGGCACCATCACCACCACCAACAGCACGCGCACGCTGTGCGCCGTGGCCACGCGATCGATGCGCGCGCCATGGCGCTCGGCCAGGTTCGCCATCTCGCTGGCGCCGCCGATCGCCGACGAGAACCATGCCGTCTTGAAATCCACGTCCGTATAACGGCGCAGGATCGCGGTGCCGATGAAGGACAGCCCCAGCGCGAACAACATGCCCGCGATGATCGGTCCGGCATTGCTGCCGATATGGCCGACCACCTGCGGCGTGAAGTACAGGCCCAGCGACGTGCCGATGACCCACTGTCCGGCGTTGCGCGCCGGGCGCGGACACACCGTCCGCAAGCCGCCTATGCGCGTGGCCGCCGTAACCAGCAAGGCGCCCAGCATCCACGGCAAGGGCATGTGCGCCCATACCGCCGCCAGCGCGCCCGCCAACGCAATCAGCAAACCTGCCACCACCCGCCATCCCGCGTTGCTGCCCGCCATCCTGTCCACGCATATGCTCATGAGAAAACCAGATTATGAGTTAGTGGGATACTTACGAAAACTCTCAGCGCGTTCTCGCGTCCACACTTGCGCCAACCATGATCCGATCCAAACTGCCCGACGTCGGCACCACCATCTTCACCGTGATGAGCCGGCTGGCCATCGAGCACAAGGCCATCAACCTCGGCCAGGGCTTTCCCGATTTCGATCCCGACCCGGCGCTGTGCGCGTTGGTATCCAAGGCCATGGCCGACGGCCACAACCAATACCCCTACATGCCCGGCGTCGCGCCGCTGCGCGAAGCCATCGCCGCCAAGGCGCGCGAACTGTACGGCCACGCCTACGATCCAGAGACCGAGATCACCGTCACCAGCGGCGCCACCGAAGCGCTGATGGCCACCGTGCTAGCCGCCGTCGGCAGCGGCGACGAGGTCGTCGTCATCGAGCCCTGCTACGACTCCTACCTGCCCGCCATCCGCCTGGCCGGCGGCACCGCCGTGCCCGTGCCGCTGCGCGCGCCGACGGCTGACGATCCCTACTACCGCATCGACTGGCAGCGCGTGCGCGACGCCGTCACGTCCAAGACGCGCCTGCTGATGCTGAACTTCCCGCACAACCCCACCGGCGCCGTGCTCGACGACAGCGACCTGGACGCGCTGGAAGCCATCGTGCGCGACACCGGCGTGCTGCTGCTGTCGGACGAGGTCTACGAACATATCGTGTTCGACGGCAAGCCTCATGCCAGCGTCGCGCGCCGTCCGCTGCTGGCCGAGCATGCCTTCGTCATCTCTTCCTTTGGCAAGACCTATCACACCACCGGCTGGAAGATCGGCTACTGCTGCGCGCCGCGCCAGCTCAGCGCCGAGCTGCGCAAGGTGCACCAGTTCATGGTGTTCACGGTGCCCTCGCCCATGCAGTACGCGCTGGCCGAATTCATGCGCGATCCCAAGCCCTACCTGGACCTGCCGGCCTTCTACCAGGCCAAGCGCGACCGCCTTTCCGAAGGCCTGGCCAAGACGCGCTTCCGCCCCCTGCCCAGCCCCGGCACGTTCTTCCTGCTGGCCGATTACAGCGATATCTCCAGGCAGGCTGAAGCCGACTTCGCGCGCGACCTGACCGTGAACCACGGCGTCACCGTGATTCCCGTTTCGGCCTTCTACCGCCAACCCAACGCGCCGGAATCCAATCACCGCATCGTGCGCTTTTGCTTCGCCAAGAAGGACGCGACGCTGGATGCCGCGCTGGAGCGGCTTGCTTCGGTATAGTCCAAGCGCCGCAGCAACCAGAAAGAGCGCGCCACTCGGCGCGCTCTTTTCATTTTCATCAATACGAGCAAATACTCGCTATCTGTCCGTCGAACACAAACCCTTCGAGAATTCACGCGTAAAAAAAGGGCGCCGCAAGGCGCCCTGTCCAAGAACCGGCAGAGGCGCCCCACGGTGCCGCGCCTGCCGGCGCGCGGCCCGCCGGGGCGTCCGGTCATGCCGGTCCGGCGGCAACCTTCTTCTGCGCGCGCAAACGGCGCATAAGCTGCGGCACCACAACCACGGCGCCGGCGGCCACCCACAACGTGATGGCGACCGGGCTGTTGAACAACACCGATACGTTGCCGTCGGTGATGGACAAGGCGCGCCGCAGGTTCTGTTCCATCATGTTGCCCAGCACGACGCCCAGCACCAGCGGCGCCATCGGCAAGTCGAACTTGCGCAGGAAATAACCCAGCGTGCCAATGCCGGCCACCAGCAGCAGGTCGAACGTGCCCGCGTTGATCGCATACACGCCGATGTAGCTGATGCACAGGATGCCCGGCACCATCAGCCAACCCGGCACCGACAGCACCTTGGAGAACAGCCGCACCATCGGCACATTCATGATGAACAGCAGTACGTTGGCCACGAACAGCGAGGCGATCAGGCCCCAGACCAGCTCGGGCTTGGAATCGAACAGCACCGGCCCCGGCGTGATGTTGTAGAGCGTCAGCGCCCCCATCATCACCGCCGTCGTGCCCGAGCCCGGCACGCCCAGCGTCAGCATCGGCACGAAGGAACCCACCGCCGAGGCCGTGGCCGCCGCCTCGGGCGCGACCAGGCCGCGCATGTCGCCCTTGCCGAACTTGGCGTCCGGATCCTTGGCCTCGATGATGCGCTTTTCCTGCGAATAGGCCACGGCCGCGGCCACGCTGGCGCCCGCTCCCGGCAACACCCCCACGCCGAAGCCGACGAAGGCGCTGCGCACCACGCTCCACCAGGTGAACGCCAGCTCCTTCAGGTTGAACAGCTTGCGGCCGCTGGGCTTGACCTCGACGCTATGGCCGGCCACGACCTTCTCCAGCATTTCCAGCATCTCGCTGACCGCGAACAGGGCGATCACCACCACCACGAACTCGATGCCGTCGGACAGGTGCACCAGGTCGAAGGTATAGCGGTATACGCCCGAGTTCGCATCCACGCCCACCACCGAGATCGACAGGCCGATCATCGCCGCCAGCACGCCCTTGACCGGCTGCTTGCCCAGCAGGCTGGTCAGGCAGCAGAACGCGAAGATCATCAGCACGAAATACTCGGCGGGACCGAATGCCAGCGCCCATTTGGCCAGTAGCGGCGCGAGCAGGATGATGCCCACCACCGACACGATGGCGCCGAAGAACGCCGACCACGCCGACAGCGACAGCGCCACGTTGGCCAGGCCCTGGCGCGCCAACGGATAGCCGTCCAGCGTGGTCATGATGGCGCTGGCTTCGCCCGGCACGTTCAGCAGGATGGACGTGATGCGCCCGCCGTACTCGGCGCCCACGTATACGGCCGCCAGCAGGATCAGCGCCGTTTCGGGCGGCAGGTTCATGGCAAAGGCGATGGGAATCAGCATCGCCACGCCGTTGATCGGGCCCAGTCCCGGCAGCACACCCACCAGCGTGCCAAAGAACGAGCCGATGGCCGCGACCAGCAGGTTGGTCAGCGAGAACGCGACGCCAAAGCCGATGGAAAGATGATCGAGGATGCCGCTCATATCAGGTTCTCCAGCAGTCCGCCGGGCAGGACCACGTCCAGCACCTTGTCGAACAGCACGAAAAAGAAGACGCTCATGACCACGCCGCCAATGGCGCACTTGCCCCAGCCGCCGCCGAACAGCCGGCCCACCGCCACCGTCATCAACGCGGTGGCGATGATGAAGCCCAGCCACTGGAACAGGAAGGCGTAGCCCACGCAAAACAGCACCATCAGCGCGATGCGCCCGTTGGCGCCGGGCGCGTTGGCCTCCACCGGATTACCGCCCTTGATGGCCAGCCGCAGGCCGCACAGGCCGATGATCAGCGCCAGCAGCAGCGGAAAGGCGCGCGGGCCGACGGGCTCGTAGGCGAACGGCGCCTCGATGTCCCATCCGGCCCAGGTCATGAAGGCCGCCAGCGCAAGCGCCGCGATGCCCAGGGTTCGATCGTTCATGGTGATGTCTTTCCGTAATGGCCGGAACGCGGCGTAGCCTCGCCCCGCCGCCTGCGGATGAACCGAAGGCGGGCTGCAACGCAGCGTTCGGGTTGGAATGAAGGCCGGCGGCCCAGGTCACTTCTTGACCAGGCCGAAGCTCTCGGCCAGTTCGCCGTACTGCTTCACCTGCTGCTTCACGTAGGCGTCCAGCTCGGCGCCGGTCTTGCTGAAGGGAAACAGGCCCTGCTGTTCGCGCAGCTTGGCGAATTCCGGCGTGCCCGTGGCCTTGTTGAACGCCTGGACCCAGAACTCATAGTCGCTGTCGGATACCTTCGGACCCACGTAGAAGCCGCGGATGATGGGCCAGACGATGTCATAGCCCTGCTCGCGCGCGGTGGGCACGGTGTTCAGCTTGCCCGGCAGGCGCTGGTCGTTGAACACGGCCAGCACGCGAATGGGGGCGCCGCCCTCGAGCATGGTGAAGGCTTCGGCCGCGTCGCCCATGTAGGCCTGGATATGGCCGCCGCGCAACGCGGTCACGGCCTCGCCGCCGCCTTCGAAGGCCACGAAGCGCATCTTCTTGAAGTCCACGCCCGCTGCCTTGGCGGTCAGCGCGGCCTTCATCCAGTCCTGGCTGCCGACGGTGCCGCCGGCGCCCAGCACGATCTTGGTCGGATCCTGCTTGAAGGCCTCCATCAGGCCCTTCAGGTCGGTGTACGGCGAATCGTTGCGCACCACGGCCACGCCGTAGTCGGTGCCGATGCCGGCCAGCCAGCGCACGTTGTCGACGTTGTACTTGCCGAACTTGCCCTGTGCCAGGTTGAGCAGCGAACCGCCGGAAAAGGCCACGATGGTGCCCGGCTCGTTCGGATGCTGGGCCACGATGTTGTTGTAGGCCACGGCGCCGATGCCGCCCGGCATGTAGACGATGCGCATGGCGGTCTTGAGCGCCCCGCTCTGCTTCAGGCCCTCGGTGGCCAGGCGGCAGGTCAGGTCGAAGCCGCCGCCGGGCTGGGCGGGGGCGATGCACTCCGGACGGCGGGGTTCGGCGGCGGCCTGGGCGGCGCCCAGCGACAGGGTCAGGGCGCCCAGCGCCGTGGCGGCGGCCAGGCGCAGCTTCAAGCTCGTCTGCATTGTTGCGTCTCCAAAATTTATAGGTCTGGGTTCGATGCCCGCCTTGCCGGCTGGCCGTCCCGGGCGAGGCTCTGTTGGCCCCGCGGACGCAACCGTACAAAACGGAACCTTTCCAACACCTTTCAAATTCTGTGATTTTCGTGATGCATCGCAGCATCCGCGATGTTTTCCAGGGTAAACACCAGCGCCGCGCGCAAGCCGGGCTGCGGCGCCCGGTTCTCCAGGACCAGCTTCGCGCCCAGGATCTCGGCGATGGTGCCGACGATGGCCAGGCCCAGGCCGGCGCCGGGCTTGTTCTTGCCCGCCGCTCCCCGGCGGAAACGCACGCAGGCGCGGGCGATGTCCTCGGCCGACATGCCCGGGCCGCTGTCTTCCACCACCAGCCTTGCCGTCCCGTCCCCGACTTGCACCCGGACCGTCAGGTCCCCGCCCTGCGGGCTGTAGCGGATGGCGTTGTCCACCAGATTGCTGACCGCCTCCCGCAACAGCCAGTCGGCCGCCGGCACCTTGACCGGTCCGGGCGGCGCATCCATGCCCACGTCCAGCTGGCGGGTACGGGCCGCCGGCAGCAGGGCGCGTATGACGGCGTCCGCCGTCTCGGCCAGGTCCACCGGCTCGGGCACGAACCCGCCTTCGGCCAGGGAGGCGTCTTTGGCGCGCGCCAGGGCCAGCATCTGGTTGGTGGTACGCACGGCCCTGTCCAAGCCCTCCTGCATCGCCAGAAGGGCTGTACGGACCTCCTGGGGGTCTGTTTCGCGCAAGGCATAGGCCGTCTGGGTCCGCAAAACCGACAAAGGCGTGCGCAATTGGTGCGAGGCGTCGTCCAGGAACTGGCTTTGCACCCTCGCCTGAGCCGCAAAACGGGCCATGTGGAGGTTTATGGCGCTGACCAGGGGTAGGACCTCACCTGGCATGTCCGATGCGTCTACGGGGCTTAAATCGTCCGAGGAACGCCTTTCCACATCCTGACGCAGTCGTTCCAGGGGCCTCAGGGCCATGAAAACCCCCAGGATGACCACCAGGACGCTGATGACGATCACCGCCAGGTCGCGTTCCACCGAGCGCAACAGCACCCGGTGCAGGAATTCCTGGCGGGTGCCCAGCCCTTCCGCGACCTGCACGATTATACGTCCCCCTTTATTCGCGTACAGCGGCGGATCCATCGGACGGGCCAGCGCCGCCACGCGCACCGGCGTGCCCAGGTAGTCGGCATAGAAAAACTGCGCCTCGCCGGATTCCAGCGGCCGGTCGGGCATGGGCAGGTCCGGATGACCGATTTCGGCCAGCCCGTCCTCGGTGGCCACCCGGTAGAACACGCTGCCATTGGCCGTCAGCTCGAAGAATTCCAGCATCAGGTACGGCTGCTCCATGGCTAATCCACCGCTGGCTGTGGATATGTTGTGGTCGATGGCGCGCAGCGCTCCGGCGAGCGAACGGTCATAGGCTGTGTCGACCTGGTTGCGCAGCTGGTGGTTCGACAGCCACAGCGCGCCGATCATCACCAAGACCAGCGTCGGAATCAGCCACCAGAGCAACTGCGTTTTCAGCGTCCGGGGGCGCCTGCCCTGTGCCGGCAGGCTGTTTTTCGCGTCGATTTTTTCCGTACTACGGGTTGTCAACAGCGTTCTCCAGGCAGTAGCCCATGCCGCGCATGGTCACGATCTGCACACCGGTATCCGTCAATTTCTTGCGCAAGCGGTGGACCAGCACTTCGATCGCTTCCAGGTTGATGTCCGCATCGTCGGTCAGGATCCGGTCCAGGATCTGCTGCTTGTTGATCGGTTCGCCGCTTTTCTGGATCAGCGTGCGCAGCACCGCGTGTTCACGTGGGGATAACTGCAGGGGCTGTCCGTGGACCGTGAATTTTTGCGTAGCGGTATCGAAAACCAGGTTTCCCAGGATGTGCCGCGGACGTTCGCGTCCTCGGCTGCGCCGGATCAGCGCGATCAAACGCGCCTCCAACTCTTCCACAACAAAGGGTTTTGGCAGGAAATCATCGGCGCCTTCATGCAGCGTGCCGATTTTTTCGGCGAGTGAGTCGCGCGCAGTGAGGACCAGCACCGGCGTTCGATCGTCGCGCGCGCGCATCCTGGCCAGCAAGGAATGGCCATCCATGCCCGGCAATCCCAGGTCGAGCACGACCGCGTCGAATTCTTCCATTGCCAAACGCCGTTCGGCAACTAGCCCGTCATCTGCCCATTCCACAACGAAACCCGCGTGACGGGCCAGGCTGCGTGCCAACCAGCGGGCAAGTTCAGCTTCGTCTTCTATCAGAAGGATGCGCATGGACGAAGTCCGGGGGGGAGTGGCTGGGAGGTGAGAGAGAGCATGTTTGTCTTTTCCCTGTAGTTCTCTTTATATAAAGACTAATGATTAATAAGGCCTGTGGATAACTACCTTAACCTTGAAAACCTGTTTTTTTTCATAGCTTTAGGACGGTTTTTGGCTGTGCAAGAACTCTGTGTGGGAAAAAAGTCGAAGTTGGACAAGATTTGGCGACCCCGCCAAAACCCCCGCTTGTTCAACTTGCCTCCACAACATGTGCACAACAACGCGCCCCAGTAGTTATCCACAGGCTGATTCTTGCCGGACAGGCTCCGGATCGCCATTTTTACCCCTGAAAAACCCGCTTTGCCCATCCTGTTTTTCACCCCCTGGGAGCCTCCAGAAAGCCCTGTGAGGCACGTTCGCGGGCAGGCATTCCAGGCCCCATGCGCGCGCTCGGTTGACGGTCCGCTGAACAAAAAGTGAGCAGCGTCCGCCGTAGAATTCCGGCCATGGCAAAAGAAATTCGAATCGGAAAATTCCGCTGGGCCGGCGCGTTGCGCGGCCAATTGGTGGCCGAAAACCTGCCCTACACCTTGTTCACAGCCGCCTTGATGGGACTGCTGGGCGCGCTGGCCACCGTGGTGTTCCGCGAGCTGCTTTCCTGGATACAGGTGGTGCTGGGCGGAGAGGACACGCCGCATGGCATGGTCTATCTGGCACGCGGCCTGGAGTCCTGGCAGCGGCTGCTGTTGCCGGCGGCCGGCGGCGCGCTGGCCGGCCTGGTCCTGCAGCTGGCCTCGCGCTGGCTGCCCAGGCGCGGCGCGGCCGACTACATGGAAGCCATCGCCGTCGGGCGCGGCGTCATCGGCTTTCGCCAGACCTTGGCGCGCAGTGTGTCCTCGCTGTTTTCCATCGGATCCGGCGCTTCCATCGGGCGCGAAGGGCCTATGGTGCAGCTGGCGGCGATGCTGTCCTCATTGAGCGGCCGCTTTCTGGTCCTGCCGCCACGGCAATTGCGCCTGCTGGTGGCTTGCGGCGCGACGGCCGGCATCACCGCCGCCTACAACGCGCCCATCGCCGGCGCCCTGTTCATTTCCGAGATCGTCTATGGCGTGATTTCCTCTGCCACGCTGGTGCCGCTGGTGGTGGCCTCGGTCGTGGCCAATATCGTGACGCGGCAGATCCTGCACTACGACGCGGTGTTCCACATGCCGCCCTTCGACTTCGTGTCCGGCTGGGAAGTGGCCAGCTATCTGGGACTGGGCCTGTTGGCCGGCCTGCTGGCGCCGCAGTTCCTGCGCCTGCTCGACCTGTCGCGCGCCGGCTTTGGCCGCCTGCCCGCGCCGTTGTGGACCCGCATGGCGCTGGGCGGCCTGATCGTCGGCGCGTTGTCGCTGTACAAGCCCGAGGTCTGGGGCAATGGCTACAGCGTGGTCAACAGCATGCTGCATACGCAATGGGCCTGGTCGGCGGTCGCCGCCATTCTGCTGTTGAAGATCATCGCCACGGCCGCCAGCGCCGGTTCGGGCGCGGTCGGCGGCGTGTTCACGCCTACCCTTTTCGTCGGCGCGGCGCTGGGTTCGCTCTATGGCATGGGCTTGCAGGCCCTGCTGCCGCCGGGCGCGGTGTCCACGCCCGCCAGTTATGCCGTGGTCGGCATGGGGGCGATGCTGGCCGCCACGACCTATGCGCCGCTGATGTCCATCCTGATGATCTTCGAGATGACGCTGAGCTATGAGGTGATGCTGCCGCTGATGCTGGCCTGCATCACGGGATATGCCCTGGCGCAGCGGATACGGCCGGCGTCCGTGTACGCGAAGTCGCTGGCGAGCAACCGGTTGGCGCGTGAAAGATTCGGCGGAGGGCGGGATGGGAGTGGCCGTTCTTCCTGAGTGGCTTGTTCTCTTAATATGAGCTATTGCTCATAATCAAGCCTGGCCTACCCGTTGCGCCGTATAGGCATGCCGAAAATACTCGCGCACCGCCCGCATCGCGGGCGATATCTCCGCGCCCTTGCGCCAGGCCAGTCCCACGTTCATCGGCGGAATCGGATCCTTGAGCTGGATCGTTTCGATGCGCCGCCCTTCCAGCGACCAGGGTCGGTAGACCATGTCCGACAACACCGCCACGCCGCTGCCGTTGGCCACCATGCTGCGCACCGCCTCGACCGACGAAGTGCGCAGCCGCACGTCCGGCTTGAACGGCGTTTCGTTCCAGTAGCGCAGCGCCGTATAGGCCGCCTCGTCCACCGTCAGCATGATGAAGGGCTCGCGCGCCACGTCTTCCAGCGTGACGGTATCGCGTTCCAGCAAGGGATGCCGGGCCGGCAGCCATAACCGCCGGGGCGAACCGAAGAAATGCTCGACCGCCAGGTCCGGGTTGGCCACGTTGGACGTCAGCAGCACCGCCATGTCGTAGCGGTTGGCGATCAAGCCTTCCTCGATCGCGCTGCGGTTCAGCTCGTGCAGCTGGATGTCCAGCCGCGGATACAGCTGCGACAGCCGCTGCAGGTGATACGGCAGGAAATAGCCGATGACGGTATAGGACGCGGCCAATAGCAGGCGGCCCGACACGTCCTCGGCCGCGCTCGGCATGCGCAACGCCTCGTCGACCGAGGACAGGATGTTGTAGGCGTGGTTGAGAAAGCCTCGGCCGCTGTGCGTCAGCGTCACGCCGTGGGCGCTGCGTTCGAACAGCGCCGCGCCCACGGTTTCCTCCAGCTCGCGGATGGCGCTGGTGACGGCGGACTGGGAGATCGCCAGCTGGATCGCCGCTTGCGAAATCTGGCCCAGTTCGGCCGCGGCGACGAAGTACTTGAGCTGGCGCAGCGTGATCGACATGGAGGGTGCTATCTGATTAATCGATATCCAGAACGCAGAATATCTATTAATCCTGGCTCGAGCCAGAAACCAAAATCTAGGGATTTCCCTTGGTTTTCATAGGGAAAGGCCAAATTGATGCGCTTCGTCGTAACTGCGTCGTATCTGAATTTCAGATACTGAACGATCAATAAAAAGAACTTTTTATCCCCGTCCGCCTTGGCTACTGTTCACGTCAAGCGCCGCGCCACACGCGGCCCGCAACAAGACGGAGACATCCCACAATGCGCAAGCGGAGCATCGACCTGAATTCCGACATGGGCGAAGGATTCGGCCCATGGACCATCGGAGACGGCGTGGACGACGCCATCATGCCGTTGATCAGCTCGGCCAATATCGCCACCGGCTTTCACGCCGGCGATCCCAACATCATGAACCGCACCGTGTTGCTGGCGCGCGAGCATGGCGTATGCATCGGCGCCCATCCCGGCTTTCGCGACCTGGTCGGCTTCGGCCGCCGCGACCTGCGCGAAAGCGCCGATACCCTGGTCCACGACATCGTCTACCAGCTGGGGGCGCTGCGCGAATTCGCCCGCCTGCATGGGCTGCGCCTGCAGCATGTGAAACCGCATGGCGCGCTGTACATGCTGGCCGCGCGCGACGAGGCGCTGTCGCGCCGGCTGGTCGAGACGCTGCGTGAACTGGAGCCGACGCTGGCCCTGTACTGCATGGAAAACTCGGTGACCTGCCGCATCGCGCGCGAACTGAACCAGCCCGTCGTGCGTGAGTTCTATGCCGACCGCGACTACGACGCCAGCGGCTCCATCGTCTTCACCCGCCGCCCGCAGCCGCTGGACCCGGACAAGGTCGCCGCCAAGGTGCTGCGCGCCTGCGTCGACGGCAAGGTCCGCACCGTTGACGGCCAGGACATTGCCATCGACTTCGATTCCGTGTGCATCCACAGCGACACGCCGGGCGCGCTGGCGCTGGTGCGCGCCACGCGGGCGGCGCTGGACGAGGCCGGCATCCATGTCGCGCCGCCCAGCGTCACCGGGCCTTGAACCCAGGCGTTCCCGTGCATTCACGCGCTGTCCGCGCGCTCGCAGCCCATACGAATATTCCAAGGAGAAAACCATGTCGTCACAGGAAATCCCCAGCCCCTTGCCCGGCACGTTCTATCGCCGGCCCAGCCCCGACGCGCCGCCTTTCGTCGAGCCCGGCGCGACGGTCGCGGCGGGCGATGTGATCGGCATCGTCGAGGTGATGAAGCAGTTCAACCAGGTGGAAACGCCGGTCGCCGGCGTGGTCGAGGCCTTCCTGGCTGAAGATGGCGACCCGGTGGATATCGGCCAGCCGCTGCTGCGCATCAAGGAGTAAGCGTTTCATGCCCGTGATCGACACTTCCTATCGCCCGCGCCGCATCCACAAGTTGCTGGTGGCCAACCGTGGCGAGATCGCCTTGCGCGTGATTCGCGCCGCCCGCGAACTCGGCATGCGCAGCGTGGCGGTCTACAGCGACGCCGACCGCGACGCGCTGGCCACGCGCATGGCGGACGAGGCCGTGCACATCGGCCCGGCCCATGCCACGCGCAGCTACCTGAACGTGGACGCCGTGTTGAAGGCCGCGCGCGAAACCGGCGCTCAGGCCGTGCATCCCGGCTACGGCTTCCTGTCCGAGAACGCCGCCTTCGCGCAGGCCGTCAGCGACGCGGGCCTGATCTTCGTCGGCCCGGATGCGGACACCATACGAAAAATGGGCGACAAGGCCGCCGCGCGCGCCTGCGCTCAAGCCGCAGGCGTGCCCACCGTGCCCGGCAGCGCGGGCGTGGTGTCCTCGCTCGATGAAGCGCTGACGCATGCCGCGGGCATGGGCTATCCGCTGATGATCAAGGCGGCGGCCGGCGGCGGCGGGCGCGGCATCCGCGTGGTGCAGGACGAGGCCGAACTGCGCGCGCAGATGCCGCAGGCCCAGGCCGAGGCGCAGGCGGCGTTCGGCTATGGCGGCGTCTACCTGGAACGCTACCTGCCGCGCGCGCGGCATATTGAAGTGCAGGTGCTGGGAGACGGCAAGAACGCCATCCATCTGTATGAACGCGAATGCTCGTTGCAGCGGCGTCGCCAGAAGGTGTTCGAGGAAGCGCCCTCGCCCGCGCTGGACGCCGCCACGCGCCAGCGCCTGTGCGAATCGGCCGCGCAGCTGGCGCGCTCGGTGGGCTATCGCGGCGCCGGCACGCTGGAATTCCTGTACGACGACAGCCGTGGCGCGCAGGATTTCTATTTCAGGCGGTTGCTTCGGCTGCATCTATTCGGTGCGCGGCGCCGGCGGCTATCAGATGTTCGGCGTGACGCCCGCGCCGATCTTCGAGCCCAGCCAGCGCCTGGCACACCTGCGCGATTCGATGGTGTTCTTCCGGCCCGGCGACATCGTCAAGTTCAAGCCCATCAACCGCGAGGAATACGACCGGGCCGAGGCCCAGGTCCAGGACGGCAGCTTCGCGCTGCGCATCCGTCCGGTGTCCTTCTCGCTCGCGGAATTCCTGCGGGCGCCGCAATCGTGCAACGCCCGCCTGCTGGAGACGCTACATGGCTGACGCTTCCCACATCGAAGTCCTCAAGCCCGGACTGGCCACCTCGGTGCAGGACAAGGGCCGCCAGGGCTACTACCACCTGGGCATTCCGCCGTCGGGCGCGCTGGACCAGTACGCGCTGGCGGCGGCCAACCTGCTGGTGGGTAATGCCGAGGACGCGGCGGTGCTGGAATGCACGCTGCTGGGTCCGGAACTGCTGTTCCACCGCGCCGCGCTGATCGCCGTGACCGGCGCCACCATGGCGCCGAAGATCGATGGCAAGCCCATGCCCTGCAACACGGCGCTGGCCGTGCCGGCTGGCAGCCGCCTGTCGTTCGAGTTCGTCTCGGCGGGCGCGCGCGCCTGCCTGGCCGTGGCCGGCGGTATCGACGTGCCGGTGGTGCTGGGCAGCCGCTCGACCTATACGCTGGGCGCCATCGGCGGGCATGAGGGCCGCCGGCTCAAGGCCGGCGACAAGCTGGCCGTTGGCCAACCCTCGCCGCGCGCGCGGGCCGGGCGCGAATTGCCCCTGGACCTGGCGGCGCACTGTCCCAAGACGCAGACGCTGCGCGTATTGCCTGGCCTGTACGACCATCGGCTGGAATCGGAATCGGCCGCCACGTTCTACCAGGACGCCTGGACCGTCACGTCCGAGGCCGACCGCATCGGCTATCGCTACAAGCAGGGCCGCGCGCTGCGCTTTCGCGAGCGCGAGCAGCCCTTCGGCGCGGGCGCGGATCCGTCCAACATCGTCGACGCCTGCTATCCCATCGGCTCGATCCAGGTGCCGGCCGGCGTGGAGCCCATCATCCTGCACCGCGACGCGGTGTCCGGCGGCGGCTACGCGATGATCGGCACGGTCATCAGCGCCGACATGGACAAGGTCGGACAGATGCAGCCCAACCAGAGCGCGCGCTTCGAAAAGGTGACGCTGGAGCAGGCGCTGGCCGCCAGGCGTGAGCACCACGCCCGCTACGACCGTTTGCGGCAGGCGCTCAGCGGTTAAGACGCCGGCATTCTCGACCGCGCCCTGAGTGGCGCATTCCCCAGCTTTTCTTCACGTTCCACGCCGCAGCCCGCAGCACGGGTTGCGCGCGTCGGCGCGTCCGTTGCAGTTGAACCGCAGCAAAGCTCGCAGCAAGGCACGCAGCATCCGTCGCTTCATTCATCGCAGCACTGTTTCCCGCCGGGAGATCGATCATGGCCAACCTGGTCCGCAACAAACCGTCCGACGAGACGGACAATTCCCTGCATGCCGTCGCCGATGCCGACCGCATGCCCCGCTACTCGCTCACGATGGCATGGTGGGCCGTGTGCAGCGCGATGTTCTATATCGTCGTGGGGGCGACGCTGGCGCTGAAGTACGGCGCGCGCAACGCCATCATCGGCATGGCGCTGTCGGTGGTCTGCTATGGCATCGTCAACGGCATCATCAGCCGCTACGCGATCCGCACCGGCCTGTCGGTGGCGCTGTTCTCGCGCAAGCTGTTCGGAACGTCCGGCGCGGCGCTGGCCACGCTGATCTTCTTCGCCACCGCCATCTACTACGCGGTGTTCGAAGGCGCGGTCATCGCCGTGGCGGCGCACCATCTCTATCCCGCCGTGCCGTACTGGCTGGTGGCGCTGGCGGTGGTGATCTACAGCGTGCTGCTGATCTTCGGCAGCGTGCAGCGCTGGCTCGACAAGTTCAACGGCGTGCTGCTGCCCTTCTATCTGCTGGGTCTGCTGCTGGCCGTGGCGATGGCCACGCGCGAATACGGCTACAGCGACGCCTGGCTGTCCTTCGGTCCCGCGAGCGGCCCCGTGGCTGGCGGCTGGTGGGACGCGTTCGTGTACTACATGGGCGTTTGGATCCTGATGATGTTCACCTTCGACTACGCGCGTTTCGGCAAGCGCGAGGATCAGGCGTATCACAGCCGCTTCAACTTCGGCATGCCGTTCTACCTGGTGACCTTCCTGCTCAACGGCGTGGCCGGCATCTATCTGGTCAGCACGATTCCCAGCGACGCGGCGCTGTCGGAAGTGTCGGTGGTGCTGGCGCTGCTCAAGCTCATGGGACTGGGCGGCCTGCTGTTCGTCTGGATCACGCAGACCCGCATCAATACCGCCAACTACTACCTGGCCACCATCAACATGCAGGCCTTCTTCGCGCGCTTTTCCGGCATGCGCTGGCCCAAGGCCGCCTGGGCCGTGGCGGTGGGCGCGGTGACCTACGCGCTGATGCTGCTGGACGTGTTCTCGTACCTGCTGCAGGCGCTGGCCTACCAGGGCATCTTCGTCGTGTCCTGGGTCGCGGTGGCGCTGGTGCACATCCTGTCGGGCGATGACGGGACCGTGTCGTCCGGCGGCGCGGCGTTCAATCGGGCGGGCCTGACGGGCTGGTTCGCCGGCGCGATCTGCGGACTGGCCCTGATGCACACGGCCGGTTTCGCGGCCACGCTGGCGGCGCCGGCGAGCTTCGTGGTGTCGGCGCTGGTGTATCGGCTGTGCGCTGGGGCGGCGGGCCGGGTGGCGGCGGCCGGCTAGATCACGGAGACGGTGCGTGGCCGGCATGGCCGGCCGCGCATCGCGTCAGTCCGGGCGGCGCCGGGCCTGCCCCGGCGTGCGCCCATAGCGGCGCTTGAACAGCCGCGAGAAATGCGACTGGTCGGCAAAGCCCCATTGATGCGCGACGCTGGCCACCGATATGGAGGCGCCGCGCAGCGCCTGCTCGGCGCGGTCCAGGCGCTGCTCGTGCAGCCACTGGACGAAGGTCTGGCCCGCGTCGCGGTACAGCGCGTGCAGGTAGCGCGTGGAAATGCCGCAGGCCTGCGCGGTGCGTTCCGGCGTCAGGTCGCGATCGCCCAGGTGGCGGCGCGCGTAGTCCTCGATGCGGCACAGGTGCGCGGCGCGCACCGCCGAATCGCTGGAGGACAGCACGCGCGCATCGGCCTGCACCGAACAGACCAGCAGGTCCACCAGCTGCTGCGCGGCGAGCTCGCGCGCCGGGCCGTCGCCGCCATCCAGTTGCTGCCCGAGCTGCTGGCCGACCAGGTCCACATAGGACGCGAACAGCCAGCCCGCGCCGCTGCTGGCGTCGAACGACAGCGCGCAATAGCGGTCGGGCGTGCGCAGCCGGCCGCGCAGCAAGGCGCCGGGCACCTTCAGCACCCACAACGCGTTGTCCTGCGCATAAGAGAACTCGTAGGGGCTGTGGCCGTGTTCCAGCAGGAACGCGCCGGGCTGGCACAGCGTTTCGCGGCCGGCCTGGGCGAAGCGTATGCCGCTCTGGCGCGGCACCGTCACCAGATATTGCTCGTCGTTGCAGTCGCGCAGATGCGTCTTCAGCCGCCGATAGCACAGCGGCGACGAGGCCAGCCGCGACAACGACAGCGAGCCCAGCCTCCAGGAACGCAACGAGCCTTCGAAGCGCGCGGCGTCCTGGAATTGCAGTTGCAGGCTGAAGTAGGTGTTTCCGACCGCCGCCTCCCAGTGGCGGGAGCGGTCGGGAGCGGCCAGGCCGGCGGTGTCGTAGCGGGTGTCCACGGGGCAGCCCTCCGCGTGCATAACAAACGCCAATCTGGATCAGCCGGCCGCGCGGGTCAATAAGTACGTACCCGAGCCGTGCAGCAAGGCATGCCAGCCGGGCCGCACCACGATCGTGGTGGTGGGCTCCTCGATCACCGCGGGGCCGGCGATCGTGTCGCCGGCCAGCAGCTTGCCGCCGTCATACACCGGGGTGGCGGTCCAGGGGCCATCGCCCTCGAACAGCATGTCGCGCATGTCCGCCAGCGCCGCCGCCGGATCGCCGTCGCCGCTTGGCAGTGCGGGCAAGGCGGGCTTGTCCACCGCGCCGGCCGCCATCACTTCCAGGTTCACCAGTTCGACCACGTTGTGCGGTTCGGCATAGGTGTAGAGCTGTTCGTGGCGCGCATGGAACGCGCGCAGCAGCGCGCCCAGCGTGTCGGCGGTGACGGGGCCGGGCGGCACGTCCACCTGGCATTCGTGGATCTGGCCCTGATAGCGCATCTCGACCTTGCGGTCCAGGCTGATGCGTTCCGGCGCGAAACCGTCGGCCGCCAGCAGCTCGCGGCCGCGCGCTTCCATATCGCTGAAAAGCTGGCCCAGCCGCGCCAGGTCGGCGTGCTCGTCCAGGCGCATCACGGCGCTGGCCAGGAAGTGGTATTTGACGTCGGAGATCACCTGGCCGAAGGCGCACAGGCAGGACGCGATCTTGGGCACCAGCACGTTGCGGCTGCCGATTTCCTCGGCCAGCGCGGCGATGTGCATGCCCGCCGCGCCCCCGGCGCAGACCAGCGCGAAGTCGCGCGGATCGTAGCCGTTCTCGATGGAGATGCGACGGATGCCGTTGGCCATGTTCAGGTTCACCAGCGTGCCGATGCCGTGCGCCGCGCGTTCCAGGCTCAGGCCCAGCGGCTCGGCCACGCCGCGCCGGATGGCGGCCACGGCGCGCTCGCGGTCCAGGCGGATGGCGCCGCCCAGCACCGCGTCCGGGCGCAGGTAGCCCAGTGCCATGTTGGCGTCGGTGACGGTCGGTTCCTCGCCGCCCTGGCCGTAGCAGGCCGGCCCGGGCATGGCGCCGGCGCTGCGCGGTCCCACTTCCAGCATGCCGAAGGCGTTCAGGTGGGCGATCGAGCCGCCGCCCGCGCCCAGCGTCTCGACGTGGATCATCGGCACGCCGATGCGGTGGCGCAGGAAATCGATGTTGCGGTTCAGGTTGGTCTGGCCGCCGCGCGCCAGGGTGATGTCGAACGAGGTGCCGCCCATGTCGACGGTGATGATGTTGTCGATGCCGAAGGGCGCGGCCACGTACAGGCCCGCCTGCGGCGCCGAGGCCGGGCCGGAGTTGATGGCGTTGACCGCGCGGCGGCGCATGATCTCGCCCACCGCCAGACCGCCGTTGGACTGGAAGTAGCGCACCGCGCCGCGCGCGCCCAGGCCGCGGAAATAGTCGTCGATGCGCGCCACGTAGCGTGCCATCACCGGACTCAGGTAGGCGTTGACGATGGTGGTGGACGTGCGCGTGTATTCGCGCACCTGTGGATAAACCTCATGGCCGGCGCAGACGAACACATCGGGCATGGCCTCGGCCACCATCCGCAGCGCGCGCTGTTCATGCGCGGGATAGGCCGGCGCCCAGACGAAGGACACCGCCACCGCCTGCACGCCCTCGCGCTTGAAGACCTCGATGGCGGCGCGCACATCGTCCTCGTTCAGCGGCTGGCGCACCGAGCCGTCGGCCAGCACGCGCTCGCGCACCGGCAGGCGCAGCCGGCGCGGCACCAGTTGCGGCGCTGGCGGGTAATCGGCGTCGTAGCGGTAGCCCTCTTCCTTGTGGCCCAGGCGGATCTCGATGCTGTCCTCGTGGCCGGCGGTGCACAGCAGGCCGACCTTGACGCCCTTCAACTCGATCAGCGCGTTCAGCGCCACGGTGGTGCCATTGATGCACAGATCGCAGTCGCGCACGATGTCCTCGACCGGGCGGCCGAGTTCCTGGGCCATCTGCGCCAGGCCGGCGGCGATGGCGCGGGTGCCGTCCTGCGGCGTCGATGCGCTCTTGAACAGGCGGATCTTGCCGTCGCGGCCCGCCAGCACGAAATCGGTGAAGGTGCCGCCGGCGTCCACGCCGAGGCGAAATTGTCCTTGCATGGTGGGCTCCTTAACGGGGATCGCGGGTGCGCAGGGCATGGGTGGCGGTCAGGTCGGGCTGGCCGTCGGCGCCGATGGCGACGCCGTACTCGACCTGCGCGGCCTCGCGCGAGACCAGGCCGTTGCCGACGTCGCGCGCCACGTCCAGCGGCGCGCGGCTGTAGGGATCGCCGTAGCCGCCCCCGCCGGGATTGACGTTGCGCGCGCGTTCGCCCGGCGCCACCTTCAAGATGGTGTTCTTGCGATGCGTGGTGACCTGGCCGTCGGCGTGGCGGTGCTCCAGCCGGCCCAGCTTGCGCTCGGGCAGCGAGTTGTAGGCGCCGGCCGCGCCCCCGGTCGGAATCTGCCGGCCCTCGCCGAAGGCCACCACGGTCATCTCGTGGCCGATCGGCTCCACTTCCCACACGGTGCCGCTGCCGCCGCGATGCTGCCCGGCGCCGCCGCTGTCCTGCTGCAGGCCATAGCGGTGGATGATGATGGGATAGGCGTATTCCAGCAGCTCGATGTCGCCCGAGCTCAGGGCGCCGAAACAGCACAGCGGACCGCAGGCGTGCCAGCCGTCCATCTGGCGCGTGGCGCCCGCGCCAGAGATGATCGAGGCCAGCACCATGGTCACGTACTGCTCGCCGGTATTGGGATCGACGCCGGCGATATTGACGCCGCTGGCATGGCCCCAGGATGCCGTCACGCGCTCCGGCGCGGCGGCCTCGAAGGCCTGGCGCACCGCGTCGGTCAGCGTCTCCATCGGCGTGGTGGTGCAGTTCACGTGCGGCGCCGGCTCGCGCGCGTTGCACAGCGTGCCCGACTCGCCCAGGTCCACCGTCACGCAGCGGTACAGCCCGGCGTTGTACGGCGGCGGCACCTGGGCGAACATCATCAGCCCCAGGTAGATGCCCGACAGCGAATTGCCCGCGTAGGAATTGATGAAGTACGGCACCTGCGGCGGGCTGTCGATGCGGATGTGCACGCTGTCGCCCTTGACCGTCACCGCCGCCGAGATGGTCATGTCGCCATGGCCGTGGCCGGCGTCCTCCAGCCGCGCGCGGCCGTGGTAGGTGCCGTCCGGGATCGACGCGATCAGCGAGCGCATGTGCCGGTCGGCCATGTCCTTCAGCTCGGCGATGGCGGCCTGCACGGTGGTCAGCCCGTACTTGGCCAGCAGCGCCCGCAGGTGGCGCTCGCCGACGCGGCAGGCGCCGTACTGCGCGTTCAGGTCGCCTTCCTGGTCGCGCCGCGCCCGCATATTGCACAGCAGCAGGTTGATCACGTCGTCGCGCCGCACGCCGCGGTCCCAGAGCTTGACCGGCGGGATCCGCAGCCCCTCGGCGTACAGGTCGCGCGCATCCGGGTTGTACCCGGCCGGCACCGGGCCGCCGATATCGGTCAGGTGGCCCTTGCAGACCGCCCAGAACACCAGCTCGCCTTCGTGGAACACCGGCTTGTACATGCAGCAGTCCAGGATGTGGCTGCCCTGGTAGACCGGGTCGTTGTGATAAATGATGTCGCCTTCGTGCAGGTCGTCGCCAAAGAAATCGGCGACCGCCTTCATGGCAGGGATCAGCGAACCCAGGTGGATCGGGATGTCCTGGCCCTGCAGGATCATTTCCGGGTGATGGTCGAACAGCGCGTTGCTGTAATCGTGCGCCAGGTTGAAGACGCTGGAGCGGCCGGTCTTTTCCAGCGTCAGCGTCATTTCGCGTTGCGCCGTCTCCAGCGCGCCGCGCACCACGGCCAGCGTGATCGGGTCCACCGGCGCGCCGGCGGTTTGCTTGCTCATCATGTTCCCCTTGATCGAGCGCCGTCTTCGAGGACGGCCATGGGGCTACGTTAATGAGCGGGGGGCGGCGCTGGCTTGTACCGGAGCGCAGGAAAAATAGGCTGTGGAGGAACGGGGACGGATCCGTCCTGAAGCACGCCGCGCCAGGGAAATCGGGCCGAATGCCTGTGGATAAGCCTGTTGGCTAGTCTGTGATCAAGCTGTTGGCAGGCTGTGCGCAGTGTGTGGACAGGGTGTGGGCAAGTAGCCGTTTTTCCCTATGGGACACGACGGCAAACCTGCTTTTTCCACCATATCGGCAGACCCGTTCTGCGCGGAACGAGGCCCGGGGACGACGGATTGGCCGCCTCCCGGGAATTGTCATGCCCTACCCCCGTGCCACCGCCGGCGCGCCGGTCGGTCCCTGCCGCCTGCGCCAGAACACATACGCCAGCGACACCCCGATCAGCCATGGGATGCCGATGATCCACGAGATGTTCCAGAACTCGGTGTCCAGCCCCATCGTGACCAGGATCCCGACCAGCAGCGCGATGCCGGTGATCTGGGCGATGGGAAACAGCGGCATGCGCACCGGCAGCGCGGCGCCGCGCCAGGCGCGACGGAAGCGCAGGTGCGTGACCAGGATCATGATCCAGACGAAGATGCCGCCGAACAGCGCCACGCCGAACAGGTAGTTGTAGGCGTGCGGGCTGAAGAAGGACACGCTGGTGGTGGCCAGCACGCCCGCGCCGGAGATCAGCGTGGCGCGCAGCGGCGTGCCGTTGGCGGTGAGCTTGCCGACGAAGCCCGGCGCATAGCCACCGCGCGACAGCGAGAACAGCATGCGCGAGGACAGGTAGATGTTGGTGTTCATGCTGGACAGCGCGGCGGTGATCACCACGAAGTTCATGATGCCCGCCGCCTGCGCGATGCCGGCGTGCGCGAACAGCTTCACGAAGGGGCTTTGCTGCACCACCTTCGCGCCCGCCTCGGTCCAGGGCAGATAGGCCACCATGATGCCCAGCGCCAGCACATAGAACAGCGTCAGCCGCAGCACCATGGACTTGAGCGCGTGCGGGATGGCCTGCTTGGGGTTCTCCGCCTCGCCCGAGGTCACGGCCACGATCTCCACGCCGTAGAACGAGAAGATCGCCATCAGCACGCCCATCCATACGCCGCCCAAGCCGTGCGGCATGAAACCGCCCTCCAGTCCCGTCAGGTTGTGCATGCCGACCGGCGGACGGCCGGTGCCGATGCCGAACACGTGCGCCAGTCCGATGACGATGAAGGCCATGATGGCGGCGACCTTGATCAGCGCGAACCAGTATTCGAACGAGCCGAAGTTGGCCACCGATTTGCAGTTCACGTAGATCAGGATCAGCCCGAACGCCGCCGACCACATCCATACCGGCGTGCCGGGGAACCAGTAGGTCATGTACAGCCCCACCGCCACCGCCTCGCCGCCCACGGCCACGACCTGGATGATCCAGTAGGTATAGCGCACCACGAAGCCGGCCCAGCGGTTCAGGTACATCTCGGCGTAGGTGCCGAACGAGCCGGCCGACGGATGCGCCACCGCCATCTCGGCCAGGCTGAACACCATGATGACCGCGATCAGCGCGGCGATGGCGTAGCTGATCAATACCGCCGGCCCGGCGTAGCCGATGGCGATGCCGCTGCCCATGAAGAGCCCGGTGCCGATGGCGCCGCCGATGGCGATCATGGTGATCTGGCGCTTGGTCAGCGCCTTGTGCAGGCCGGCCTCGCGCGTGGTGATGTTGGATGATTCCATGCCGCGTTCCCCTAGTCTGTGTATGCGGTGTGCGATGGATGCGATGGGTGTTTTCAGGCCAGGGCGATCAGGCCGCGGGCAGCAGGCGTTCCAGTTCGTCGATCACGGCGGCCTGCGTCAGCACGCCCGGCGACAGGCGCAGCACCTGGCCGCGCGTGTCGGCCAGCACGCCCTCGGTTGCCAGGCGCGCCTCCAGCGCCTGCGCGTCGATATGCGCGGGCAGCTCGACCATGACGCTGCCGCCGCGTTCGCTGGCGTCGCGCGGCGAGCGCAGCCGGTAGCCCTTGGCGTCGGCCAGCGCGATCAGCTTGCGCGACAGCGCCTGGTTGTGCGCGCGCATGCCGTCCGCCGCTGGCGACAGCAGCCACGACAATCCCGGCGCCGAGGCCACATAGGGCAGGAAGGACGGCGTGCCGTTGTCGAAGCGGCGCGCCTGTGTGGCCAGCGCGTATTTGTCCAGGTCCCAGTTGAAGGGGTCGGGCTGGCTGAACCAGCCCTGCACCAGCGGCTGCAGGCGCTCGTCCAGCAGCGCCGGGTTGATGTAGGCTAGGCCCGCGCCGGGCGCGCCGCAGAGCCACTTGAGCGTGGTGGTGGCGGCGAAGTCGATGGCGGGGGCGCTGACGTCCACGTCGACGATGCCGGCGGCCTGGGTGATGTCCACCGCGATCAGGCTGCCCTGCGCGCGGCCATGGGTGGCCAGCCTTTGCAGGCCGGCGCGCTTGGACGCGGTCGAGGTGACCAGGGTGATGATGGCCAGCGCCACGTCGTCCTGCCAGCGCGCGATATAGCCGTCGTCGGTGACATAGCCGGCGGCCGCGTCCACCGGCACCGTGTCCAGCGTGTAGCCCAGCAGCGGCGCCAGGCCGGTCAGCATGTAGTGCAGGCTGGGGAAGCAGTCGGCGGCGATCAGCACGCGCTTGCCGGCCAGCCGGGTACGGCCCAGCGCGCCGACGAACTGCGCGAAGGCCTGGGTCACGTTCTCGGCCGCGTAGACCGCGTCGGCCGGCGCGCGCAGCAGGCTGGCATACAGGTCCAGCACCTGGCGGCGCGCCGCCAGGCCGTCGTCCCAGCGTTGCAGGCCGGGCCTGCACCAGCTGGTCGTGAAGCCTTCCAGCGCCGCGCGCATGGCGGCTTGCTGGCCGGGGAACATGCCGACCGAGTGGTACAGCAGCCAGCCGGCCTTGTCGGGTTCCTGGGGTGTCGTGCTCATGGGGATCCTTGGATGTCGCGGGCGTGGCCCGCCGTCAGAAGATGTGGCGCAGGCCGATGCCCAGGCCGGTCTGGTTGTTCTTGCCCGGCATCTCGGCGTTGGCGCCGCCGCTGGTCCGGTTGAAGTCCACCGTGCCGTACACCTGGGTGCGCTTGGACAGGCTGTATTCGGCCAGCAGCACGGCGGCGTGGCGCTTGCCCCGGTTGCCCTCGAAGCCGTTGATGTTCTTGGCGTCGCTGTAGTAGTAGGCGCCGGTCAACGCCAGGCGCGGCGTGGCCTGGTAGGTCAGGCCGGTGTACAGCGTCATGTCCTTGCGCGGGTTGGCGCTGGGCGAGCCCTGCGCGACGGTGCGCGTCGGCGCGTTCAGCAGGCTGTCGACGAAGCCGCTGGCGTCGCGTCCGCCCATGTAGCCGACGAAGAGCCTGGCGGCGTCCAGCGCGTAGCGCGCGCCCAGGCCCCACATGCGCTGGGCGCGGTCGTCGGGGTCGCGCATTTCCTGGTAGGTGCCGCCGAAGCTCAGCGGGCCGGCGTCGTAGGATGCGCGCGCGCCCCAGTAGCTGCCGCGCCGCATGCTGCCGAACTGGTTGCCGAAGCCGTAGGTCAGGCCCAGGTTCAGGCCGCCGAACTTGCCCGCGTAGGTCAGCAGGTTGTCCAGGCGTCCGACCGTGATCAGGAAGGGCCAGGAATTGCCCATGTAGTTGCCCACGGTCAGCGGGTCGAACTCGCCGAAGAAGTTGAAGGACTCGGCGCCCTGGCGGCCCGCCGTCAGCGTGCCCCAGCGGTCGTTGGACAGGCCCACGTAGGCATAGCGTCCGAACAGCCGGCCGTTCTGGTTGGCCATGCCGGTCTGCGGATCGAAGCCGTTCTCCAGGCGGAACACGGCGCGGCTGCCGTCGCCCAGGTCTTCCTCGCCCTTCAGGCCGAAGCGGCTGTTGGTGATGGCGCCGTTGGCGAGCTGCAGCTTGGAGCCGCCGCCGTCATCGACGTGATTGGTGTAGCGGATGCTCTGGTCGATGATCCCGTACAGCGTTACGTTGCTGGCGCCCTGGGCCTGCGCACAGGCGCACAAAGCCAAGCCCGCGGCCGTCGCGGCCGCGCGGAGATTGCGTTGCATGGTCTACCTTCCCCTGATTGTCGGTATGTGGAACAGCGAAGACGGCGCAATGCGCCGGCCGCGGCATGAGGCGGCCGGCCGGTCCGCGGCGGTTCAGCGCGCGCGGTGGATGAAAGCGGAGAGGCGGTCCATGGCCTCGGTGAGCTGGGCGTCGCTGCGCGCGTAGCACAGGCGGATCTGGCGCGCGGATGCCGCGCCGAAGGCGATGCCCGGCGCCAGGCCGACGCCGGCCTCGTGCACGGCGCGCTTGCAGAACGCCAGCGAGTCGTCGATGCCGTCCACGTCGAACATCACGTAGAAGGACGCCTTGTTGGGCACGATGCGCACGCGATCCAGCGCCCTCAGCCGGTCCAGCACGATGGCGCGGCCGCCGCGGCAGCGCTCGACGAACGAACGCACGAAGGCTTCGCCCTCGTTCAGCGCGACCACGCCGCCGGCCTGCAGGAAGGCCTGGCCGCCGCTGGTGTTGAACTGGATCAGTTTCTCGAAGGTGTCGATCATGCCGCTCGGATAGATCAGCCAGCCCATGCGCCAGCCCGTCATGGCCCAGGACTTGGAAAAGCTGTTGACCACGAAGACCGGGTCGTCCGGCGCGGCGATTTCCAGGATGGACGGCGCGTGGGGGCGGTCGTAGACGATGCGTTGATAGACCTCGTCGGCGATGATGGCGATGCCGCGCTCGCGCGCCCAGGCCAGCAGCTCGCGCTGCTGCGCGTCTTCGAGCATCCAGCCGGTGGGGTTGCCGGGCGAGGCGTAGTAGATGGCGCGGGTGCGGCCGTCGCAGGCGTCGAACAGGCGCTGCAGGTCCAGATGCCAGCCGCTGTCGTCATGGTCCAGCGCCACTTCGCGCGCCTCGCCGCCGGCGATGGTGATGGCGCGCAGGATATTGGGCCAGGACGGCGTGACGCAGACCACGTTGTCGCCCGGCTCGACGATGGCCTGCGCCACCAGCATCACGGCGTTCATGCCGGCGCAGGTGGCGGCGATGCGTTCGTCGTCGAGCCGCACGCCGCAGAGGCGTTCGTAGTAGCCGGCGATGGCCGCGCGCAGCGCGGGAATGCCGCGGTTCTGCGAGTAGAAGGTATGGCCCGCGGCCAGCGCCTGCGCCGCCGCGTCGCTATAGGCCTTGGGCGTGGGCAGGTCGCTCTCGCCGGCCCACAGGCCGATGACGTCGTCACGGCCCTGGCCCAGGCGCCAGACATCGATGATGGGCGAATCGGGCATCGTCAGGATCGATGCTCTGGTGGGGTTCATGGCCTTGTCTCCCATGATTATGAATTCTGGATTCAGTTTTTATTTTGTGCGTGAAGATTAGGTCTGGCCCGGGCAAAAGTCAAACCTTGCAAGCGTGTTTTCGGACGCGCGGGAGCTTGGGAAAAACCCGAACCGGCGCGCTATGCCTCGACCAGCGCCAGCACCCGGCACGGGCTGCCCGAACCGCGCCGGATCTTCAAGGGCGGCGTGATCAGGATCGCGCCCGTGGGCGGCAGCTGATCCAGGTTCACCAGGCTGGCAAGCCCGTAGCGGTTGTTGCCGTGCATCACCGAGTGGCAGGGAAAGGGCTGCGTGAAGGCATGGGCCTGGCCGGCATCGGTGCCCACGCCTTCGGTGCCCCAGCCCACCACGTCGCGCTCGCGCGCCAGGAAGGCCGGCAGATCGGGATGGCCGCCCGGCGTGTGCGCGCCGTCGTCGCGCAGGTTGAGAAAGGCGGCGGGATCTTCGCGCAGCGACCAGTCCGTGCGCATCAGCACCCAGCTGCCCGGCGCGATGCGGCCGTGCTCGGCTTCCCATTGCTCGACGCGCTCGATGGTGAGCAGGTAGTCCGGGTTGTCGCGCGCCTCGGCCGACACGTCGATGACGCAGGCCGGCGCCACCAGCTTCTGCACGTCTATCGTTTCGGTGGTGTTTTTCGGGTAGTCCTTGCCGGTGATCCAGTGGATCGGCGCGTCGAAGTGCGTGCCCGTGTGTTCGCCGCAGGAGATGTTGTTCCAGTACCAGGCCGGCCCGCGCTCGTCGAAGTTCGAGATCTCGTCCAGGCGAAACGGCGCGCTCTGCCCGTATTGCGGCGGCAGCGGGATGATGGGCGTGCGCGCGTGCAGCGTCTGGCTCAGGTCCACCACGCGCACGGAACCGCTTTGCAAGGCTTGTGCCAGGGTTTTCAGCATGTCGATGCTCCTTCTCTCGTGGAAAGGCGGGCCGCCGTGACGGCGGACTGGAATCCCTGCTTGAGCAGGTCGATGTCGCTGGCCGCCACCGCCATGCGGTAGCCCTGGCCATGGGCCTGGCGCGCCGCCTCGGCGCTGCCGGTATAGATGCCGCAGGGCAGCCCCTGCTCGCGGGCCGCCGCCAGCACGCGGGCGCAGTCGAGCGCGATCATGTCGGGGTCGGACGTGCCGCGCGACAGCGCCAGGTCGCCGGTGCCGATGAGCAGGTAGTCCAGGCCGGGCTGGGCCGCGATGGCCACCGCGTTCTCCACGCCGGTCACGGTCTCGATCATCAGGCCGACCGCGACCTGGGCGCCGGCGTCCAGCATGGCGGCTATGCCGCCCAGCAGCGGCCGCACGCCGCCGGCGGAGCGACTGCCATGGGGCGGGTAGCGGCTGGCGTCCAGCGCGCGCCGCGCGTCGTCCACGGTCTCGATCAGCGGGACCAGTACCGAGGCCGCGCCGGCATCCAGCGCCTGGGCGATGACGGCGGGCGTGTTGTCGGCGCAGCGGGCGATCACCGGCACATTGCCCGCCGAGGCGATGGCGGCCTCGACCGTGCCGCGTTCCCACAAGCCATGCTGCAGGTCCAGCACGATGGCGGCGGGCCGCGCATGCGCGGCGAACGCCACCATGGGCGCGCTGCCCAGCGACAGCCAGATCAGGTCGATGAAGCCGTCGCCGGCCAGCATCGGCTTGAGGGAGGGAAACAGCATGGATGGCGCTCCTGTGCCGCAGGCGGCGAGGACGCCGGTGCCGCAGATTTATCTATTCTGAATTCAGTATTCAGTACGTTTTTTCAGCATAGGAATGCCTTTGCGAAAAGTCAAACCTGTTTTGGCCGGCAAGCGTGAAATCGCGGGTAAACGAGCATCCGAACGTGAAGAGGAGGTTGAGCGCCTCAGGGATTCCGAGCATGGCGGCGGTCATTGCGCTGATCGACAATCCGCCATCGATTCTATAAATTGAATTCAGAATTCTTTTATTGTGCGATCATCATCCCGCACCTCGCGGCAAGTCGCCGCCTGCCCTTTCCGCTACGGAGCGTCCATGAGCCAGCACGCCAGCCAGATCCCCGATCCGATCGCCCGTCCGCATGCGAGCCCCGCCTTGCTGCCCAACCCCATGCGCGGTCCGAACCCATTCAAGCTGGGAGTGTTCTCGGCCAACGCCGACGGCGGCCTGAGCTTCACCACCGTGCCGGAACGCTGGGCCGCGCGCTGGGACGAGGTGCAGCAGGCCGCCGTCATCGCCGATCGCGGCGGCATGGACTTCTTCCTGCCCATCGCGCGCTGGAAGGGCTTTGGCGGCACGACACAGGCGCGCGAGTGGTCGTTCGAGACCTTCACCTTCGCCGCCGCGCTGGCCGCCGTCACGCAGCGCATCGCGCTGTTCATGACCGTGCACGTGCCGCTGGTGCATCCGCTGTATGCGGCCAAGGCGCTGGCCACGGTCGATCACATCAGCCACGGGCGCGCCGGCCTGAACATCGTCTGCGGCTGGAACCCCGACGAGTTCGCCATGTTCGGCCAGACGCTCACCGATACGCCGTATGTGCAGGCGGGCGAATGGGCGCAGATCCTGGAAAGCCTCTACAACGCGACTGGACCGCTGGACTTCGAAGGTCGCTACTACCAGCTCAAGCAAGCCGTTTCCAAGCCGGCCGCCTTGCAGTCGCCGCGCCCGGTGACCATGAACGCCGCTTTCGGCGGACCCGGCCGCGACTTCGCCGCGCAGTATTGCGACTACCTCTTCACCACCTTCACCGACATCGAAGGCGGCCGCCAGCACATCGCCGATGTGCGCGCCCGCGCGCTCAAGACCGGGCGCGACGTGGGCGTGTACACGGTCGCGCACGTGGTCTGCCGCGAGACCGAGCAGGAAGCGCGTGACTACTACGAGCATTACTCGCGCGTGCACGAGGACACGGCGGCGGTGGACTATCACATGAAGCAGAAGCAGGGCTTTTCCAACAGCCACGACGCGCGGGCTTACCAGCAGTACCGGCAGCGCTTCGCCGCCGGCACCGGCAGTTATCCGCTGGTCGGCACGCCCGAGCAGATCGCGGCCGAGCTGGCGCGCATGCACGAAGCGGGCTTCGGCGGCGCTGCGCTCACCTTCGTCAACTACGTGCAGGAGCTGCCCTACTTCTGCGAACGGGTACTGCCCCTGCTGCGCGACGCCGGCCTGCGCGTCGAGTGAGGTTCGTCATGAGCGCTCCCGCCCTGCCCCGCGCGCCGGCCGCCGGCATTTCCCCCGAGGCGTTCCGCGCCGGCATGCGCCACCTGGCCGGCGCCGTCACCGTGCTGGCCGCCAGCGGCGCCGATGGCGCGCCCATCGGGCTGGCGGCGACCGCCGTCTGCTCGCTCAGCGCCGAGCCGGCCGCGCTGCTGGCTTGCGTCAACCGCGACACCTCGCTGGGCCGCGTCATCGCGCCCGGCATGGCCTTTTCCGTCAATGTGCTGGGCGCCGCCCATGAGCGGCTGGCGCGCGCCTTCGGCGGCATGCTGGGCCTGGACCAGGAGGCGCGCTTCGCGCTGGGCGCATGGTCGCGGCCCGATGGCCAGGCGCCCGTGCTCGATGACGCGCTGGTCTCGTTCTCGTGTCGCGTGTTCCAGCTGATCGAACATGCCAGCCACCTGATCGTGATCGGCGCGGTCGAGCGCGTGACGCCCGCCGAAGGCGCGGCGCTGCAACCCAGCCTGGTCTATCACCATGGCAATTTCGGCAGCCTGCGCGCCACCGTATAATTCCCCGGCTCGTTTGAATTCTGAATTCATGTTCCACCGGGAGTTCACGATGGCCCAAGACAGTGCCAAGGTTGTCAAATTGCCTCGCCGCACCGCGCTCAAGCAGACCACGCTGAGCGAATCGGTGTACGCGGAAATCCGTTCGCGCCTGCAGCGCGGCGAGATCGGCCCGAACGACCGCGTGCTGGACTACGAAGTGGCCGAGGAATTCGACTGTACCCGCATGCCCGTGCGCCAGGCCCTGCTGCGGCTGGTGAGCGAGGGCTACCTGATCGGCACCACGCGCGGCTTCGTCACGCCCACGCTGACCAACGACGACATCCACGAGATCTTCGAAGTGCGCCGCCTGCTCGAGCCCAGCGCGGCCGCGGGCGCCGTCGCCATCCTGGACGACCGCCAGGACGCCGCGCTCAAGCGTGCCTTCCAGAAGGCCGGCAAGGCCCACGACAAGCGCGACGCGGCGCTGATGATCGAGGCCAACATGGAGTTCCGCGACGTCTGGCTGGGCGCCGTGCAGAACGCGCGCCTGCAGGACACCATCCGCCGCTTCACCGACCACGCGCAGCAGGTGCGGCTGGGCACGCTGAGCGACCCGGGCACGCAGAAGATCGTGGTCGACGGCATGCGCGTCCTGCTCGAGGGCTTCCTGGAACGCGATCCACGCAAGATCAAGACGGCCATGCTGGCGTTCATCGTCAACGCGGAGCAGCAGTATTTCGCGCTGCTGGGCGGACACGACTGAGCGGGTCCGCGCGCCGTCAGGTCGGCGCTTGAGGCTGACCATGAGGCCGCCGCGAGCCGGCGGGTGTTGAACGGATTGTGACGGTTGATCGTGCGCGTCGGCGGGACCTGTCCACGCGCTGCCGCGCCGATCAGCCCGTCCAGTGCCGCCGCGCCAGGTCCATGAAGATATCCACGGCCAGGATGCTGACGATCACCGTCACGCCCAGGTCCAGCGCCCGCCATGTCCAGGCCCGCTGGAACGCCCCGCCCAGCCGCGCGCTGGCCAGCGCCAGCACGACGAACCACGCCAGCGATGCCGCCATCGTGCCCAGCGCGAACCAGGGCTGGCCCGCGGGTGGCCGAGCCAACGCCAGCGGGCCGATCAGCACGACCGTGTCCAGCCAGGAATAGGGATTCAGGAAGCCGAGCCGCGCCACGCTGCGCAGCGCCTCGCCCTGGTCCGCCGCCACGTGCTGCGCGGCCTGCGCCGACAGCCCCAGCCAGGCCGCGCGCAGGCGGCTGCCGGCGAACCACAGCAGATACGCGCCGCCGGCCAGCAACAGCAACGACAGCGCCGCCGGATGGCGCGAGAACGCGGCCGCCAGCCCGGCCATGCCCAGCACGATCTGGATCGCGTCGGCGGCGACGCAGATGGCCACGGCGCGCCACAGCGGGCCGCCGGCCAGTCCCAGGCGCAGCACCAGCGTGTCCTTCGGACCCGGCGCGACGAACAGGCCCAGGCCGAGCAGCAGTCCGTCGGTGAAGTGAGCGGCAAGGGCCATGCGCAAGCTCCTGTGGATAAGCGACGCGCTGTGGATAAGCGTCATCTGTGGATAAGCCGTGGGTCGAGAAAATGCCCGCCGCGCGGCGGCGCCGCGCAAGGCTTGCCACTATCCCCGGCCGCCCGTCCACGGGGGAATACGGACTGTCTGCTTTGCTTTACGATCAATGCCGACGCGCTCGCCGCGCGGGCCACGCGCGCGTCGCGCGATGGAACAATCGCAACGATCGAATTCCCGGAATCCGCCGACCATGCCCGTCACGCAACAGGAAACCCTGCGCATGCTGCTCGCCCGGCGCGGCCGCGAGCTGGGCAAGTCCATGACCGCCATCGCCCGCGAGGCCAGCCTGTCGCGCGCGCACCTGTATGCCCTGGCCGAAGGCCGCGCCCAGGACCCGTCCGTGCGCACCCTGGCGCGCCTGTCGCGCGCGCTGGACGTGTCGCCGCTGCTGCTGTTCCGCTATTACGCGGACGTGTCGGGCGCGCCGCAAAGCGCGCCGACGCTGGCGCCCACCAACCGGGCCCGGGGACTGGACGACCCGCGCGACGTGGCCGTGTTCAACGCCGACGTGACCATGCCCGACCAGGGCATGGTGCTGCCGGGCGAAGTGTTCGAGAAGGTCTGGGAAATCCAGAACCTGGGCAGCCGTCCCTGGCGCGGCCGCAGGCTCGCGCGCGTGGACGGCGAATACGTGCTCGCGCGCCGCGACGCGGCGGGCCGCCTGCAGGGCGCCGTCATGGACGTGCACCTGGCCAGCCTGCAACGCGAGATCGCCGTGCCGGACACGCTGCCGGGGCAGCCCGTCAGGCTGAAGCTGTCGTTCGCCGCGCCCAGGGAAAGCTGCACGGTGGCGTCGATCTGGCGGCTGGAGCACGGCGACGGCCGGCCCTGCTATGGGCCGGAGTTCGTGCTGCATGTGGTGGTGACGGTGATGGCGAGGTAGGCGGCGGGTCTGCGGACCATCGCGCCCGGCGCTCGCTGCGCGCGGCCCGCCTCAGCCGCCGACGCTGGCGCGCATCAGGCGCTTGAACCCCGGAATCCGCACGCTCAGCCCGAACGCCAGATCGCGCCACCATGCCGGCAGGTCCGCCTGGAAACAGGGCGTGAGCGCGCGCGACAGCAACTGGAAGGCCTGCACCCGCCTGCGCCGTTCCCGCGCATAGGCCTGGAACCCCGCTTCGATGTCGCCCGTGCGGCGCAGCCCGCGCGCCAGGGCCAGCGCGTCGCCCATGGCCAAGGTCGATCCCAGGCCCAGCTGCGGGCTCATGGCGTGGGCGGCATCGCCCACCAGGCAGATGCGGCCCTGCGCCAGCCGCTTGGGCCAGGCGTGACGATAAGTGGCGAAGCTGAACTGCGAGTGATCGCGGATCTGGTCCACCACGGGGCGGCTTTGCGGCCAAAAGCGGACCAGCTCGGCCTTCCACGTTTCCAGGTCCGACGCCTGCCATTGCGCATGGCGGGCGACGGGCAGGCTCCAGAACATCGCGATGTCCAGTTGCGCGCCGGTGTAGCTGCACGGCATCAGGCCGAACAGCTTGCGCGGGCCGTGCATGCGCTGATGCAGGATGGTCGGCCATTGCCAGTCCGCCACGCTGATCATGCCGTTCAGGGCGCCCCAGGCATAAGGCGAGGTCGGCGCGGACAGGCCGCATTGCTGCGCCAGGTCGGACCCCGAGCCGCTGGCGATCACCGCGCCTTCATAGACCTGCTCATGTTCGCCCCTGCGCAGCAGCACGCGATCGCGGGAGGGCTCCAGCGCGGCGATCGGCGCGTCCAGATGCAGGCGCACGCCCAGTTCGCCCGCGCGCTGCTGCAACACCCGCGTCATCGCGGGCCGCGTGACGGCGCGCGCCGGCAGGTCTTGCGCATAGGGGATGTCGACCAGCAGCCAGGAACGATGGCTGCGGCCCTCCAGACGGTGGATGGGCACGCTGGCTTGGGCGAAGGCATCGAGGGCGCCCAGCTCGCGCAGGGCCAGCAATCCGCCCGGCTGGATCAGCATGCCGGCCCCCACGGGGGCCAGCGTGGGGTGGCGTTCGAAGACGTCGACCTCGGCGCCTTCGCGCGCCAGCGCGATGGCACAAGCCAGGCCGGCGGTGCCGGCGCCGATGATGGCGATGCGCGGGGGCATGCTAATCGTGGGCATTGACCCTAGGGTTGTTGCTTGTGCGTGGACTTGGAATACGTCGTCAGCTCATCCTGCTTGATAGCAGGCTCAGAATCGTCAGTTGCCGGTGTATTCATGACTTTGTCAAAGTCACTTTCGAACAGCTGGTCTTGTACGATTCTGTACTTTTCAAACTCGGTTTCCGCGTAGGTTTGAGCCTGCTTCGCAGGAATCTTGCCGCCATCTTGCAGGACCTCCCGTTCGTCGAATTCCAGGAACGCGTCAAGCCGGTTGGCCCAATCTTCCATGCTCATGGGAATCTTGCGGCGAGCACGGTCTTCTGCCAGCTCCAGGTATGAATTGACAATACGACCCAGTGAGTCCAGCTCATCCTTGGTCAGATAGTTCTTGGCCACGGATACGTCGTTCTTGAGGATCTTCCCTGCAGGCATGCCGGCCCAGGCAGTCAGTCCCATATTGGGTTTCTTGCTGTCGGCCCGATTGCGAATCAATTCGGCGGCGGTATGACCATGAATGGCGTAGTGCAGCTTGTTTTGCACCTTGGCGAAGAATGCCTTGGTCGTGGGGGCATGCGGGTTGTAATCCAAACTGGTCGCGTAGATATCGGTGATTTTTTGGTAGAAGCGGCGTTCACTCAGGCGAATCTCCCGGATCTCCGCGAGCAGTCGCTCAAAGTAGTCTTCGCCTATGAAGCTACCGTTTTCCATGCGTTGGCGATCCAGCACATAGCCTTTGATCGCGAACTCGCGCAACACGCTTGTTGCCCATTGTCGGAACTGGGTGGCACGTATCGAATTCACCCGGTAGCCTACGGAAATTATGGCGTCCAGATTATAGAAGTCCACTGCTCGCGATACCTCTCTCTTGCCTTCCTTCTGAACTATCCGGAATTTCCGGATAGTTGCTTCGGGCGTGAGCTCGTGGCTGGCATATACATTCTTTAGGTGTTCGCTGATTGTTCGTACATCCACGCCGAATAGTTCGGCCATCAGCTTCTGTGACAGCCAAACGGTTTCGTCGCCGTAGCGGGCTTCAATGCCTTGTTCTCCGGCCTGGTTCGTGAAGATCAGGAACTCGGCAGTGCTGTTTCGAATCAGTTTCTTGTCATTCATGCCAAATTTCCTGGGAGCTGGGACCCAGTTTCGCACGGTATGCCCGGTGAGCAGGCTTTCCAATCCGTATTGCTATCACAGGACAAATCTGGAAGGAGTCATGCCTCGCCGATCTGACTTTCAGATCCTGGGGTGATGCGTCCTTGCGCTACTTCCCAATACAAAAACTAGAAAAAATCTCCCCCAGCAAATCATCGCTGGTGAACTTCCCCGTGATCCCCGACAAGCTGTCATGCGCCAGCCGCAGTTCCTCGGCGAACAGATCCAGCACCCGATCATCCTGCTCCGCATGTTCGCCCGCCAGCGCCAGATGCTCCGCCGCCGCCTGCAACGCATGCAGATGCCGTTCACGCGCCAGCCACGGCGATTCAGCGCCCGGATTCCACCCCGCGATCTTCAGCAGTTCCGCGCGCAGCGCATCCAGCCCCAACCCGCGCTTGGCCGAGATGCCCAGTTCGCCCGGCCCGGCGGAAAAAGCTGTGGATAACAGATCCACCTTGTTGAACACCTTCAGCATCGGCGTGCGCGGCGGCAGGCGGGCGGTGATCTGGGCGTCGAGTTCGTCGCCCGGCTGGGTGGCGTCCTGCAGGTGCAGGATGAGGTCGGCGCGTTCGATTTCCTGCCAGCTGCGGGCGATGCCAATGCTTTCCACCGTGTCCTCGGTCTCGCGCAGGCCGGCGGTGTCGACGATGTGCAGCGGCACGCCGTCGATATGGATTTCCTGCACCACCTTGTCGCGCGTGGTGCCGGCGATGGGCGTGACGATGGCGATGTCGTCGCCGGCCAGCGCGTTGAGCAGGCTGGACTTGCCGACGTTGGGCTGGCCGGCCAGCACCACGTGCAGGCCTTCGCGCAGGATCACGCCCTGGCGGGCCTGGGCGATCAGGCGGCCGAGGTCGGCGGTCAGCGCGTCCAGCGTCGGGCGGGCCTGGTATTTTTCAAGGAAGTCGATTTCCTCTTCGGGGAAATCCAGCGTGGCCTCGACCAGCATGCGCAGGTGGATGATGCGGTCGGACAGGTCGTTGACGCGGGCCGAGAATTCGCCCGACAGCGAGGCCATGGCGCCGCGCGCGGCGGCCACCGAGGACGCGTCGATCAGGTCGGCCACGGCCTCGGCCTGGGCCAGGTCCATGCGGTCGTTGAGGAAGGCGCGGCGGGTGAACTCGCCGGGCTCGGCCAGGCGCAGGCCCTGGTCGCGGCCGGCGGCCAGGCAGCTGTCGAGCACGCGGCGCAGCACGGCGGGGCCGCCGTGGCCCTGCAGCTCCAGCACGTCCTCGCCGGTATAGGAATGCGGGGCGCGGAAGTACAGCGCGATGCCTTCGTCGAGCAGCTCGCCGTCCGTCGATTTGAACGGCAGGTAGTGCGCGTGGCGCGGCGTGAGGTCGCGCTGGAACAATGCGCGCACCAATCCGGACAGGTCCGCACCGGAAACGCGCACGACGCCGATGCCGCCCCTTCCTGGTGCGGTTGCGATGGCGGCGATGGGGGCGTGGACTGACATGGCTCAATCAATAGTGCGAGGCGATAACAATAAGGGAATATAACTGTTGCGCGAGCGCTTGGTTGCTGGTTAATGTGCCCGGCTAGAGGTTCAAAACCCGAAACAATCCTGGGAGATCACGATGGCATCTCGGTTTTCGCGTGTATTGGCCTGCGGCAGTGCCGCGGTGGTGTTGGCGTTCGGCGCCTGTAGCGCGGCCATGGCGCGCGATCTGGTGATCGCGCTCAAGACCGAGCCGTCTTCGATGGATCCGCAATACCACGCGCTGACGCCGAACACGCAGATCTCCCAGACCATCTTCGATACCCTGGTCGCCACCGACGCGCAGTTGAAGCCGGTGCCGGCGCTGGCCGAGTCCTGGACCGTGGACGGCAAGGTCTGGACCTTCAAGCTGCGCTCCGGCGTGAAGTTCTCGGACGGCACGCCCTTCACCGCCGAGGACGTGGTCTTCACCTATGACCGCGTGCCCAAGGTGCCGAACAGCCCCTCGCCCTTCACGCTGTACCTGGGCTCGGTCGCCAAGACCGAGGCCGTCGATCCGATGACGCTGCGCATCACCACCAAGGACGTGGCGCCGAACCTGCTGGTGAACCTGGCGCAGCTGCCCATCATGTCGAAGAAGGCCGCCTCCGGGCCGGCCGCCGAGGGCAAGACCACCACCGAGCTGAACAGCGGCGACGGCCTGGTGGGCACCGGCCCCTACAAGTTCGTGTCCTGGAAGCGCGGCGCCGAGTTCGTGCTGGCGCGCAATGACAGCTACTGGGGCAAGAAGCCCGAGTGGGACAAGGTGATCTACCGCCCGATCAGCAATCCCGCCGCGCGCGTGGCCGCGCTGCTGGCCGGCGACGTGGACATGATCGAGGATCCCCCCACCGACGACCTGCCCAAGCTCAAGGGCGACAAGAAGCTCTACGTCGAGGAAACCCCCTCGGTGCGCGTGGTGTACGTGGCGCTGGACCAGCATGCCGAGCCCTCGCCCGGCGTGCAGGGCACGGACAAGAACCCGATGAAGGACAAGCGCGTGCGCGAGGCGCTGTCGCTGGCGCTGAACCGCGATGCGCTGGTCGAGCGCGTGATGGGCGGCGTGGCGCTGCCCGCCGGCAACCTGCTGCCCTACCCCATGTTCGGTTCCAGCAAGGAGCATTCCAAGGCGCCCAAGGCCGATGTGGACAAGGCCAAGGCGCTGCTCAAGGAAGCCGGCTATCCCAACGGCTTCTCGATCACGCTGGGCTCGCCCTCGGGCCGCTACGTGAACGACTCCAAGGTGGCGCAAGCGATCGCGTCCATGTGGACGCGCATCGGCGTGAAGACCAGCGTGGATGCGATGGCGCCGCCGGTGTTCTTCAAGAACCGCGATTCCTATGCGTTCTCGGCCTATCTGGCGGGCTGGTCGGTGACCAGCGGCGAGATGTCCAACGCGCTGACCGCGCTGCTGGTGACGCGCAATCCGGAAGCGGGCCTGGGCACCACCAACCGCAGCCGCTACTCCAACCCCAAGATGGATGAGCTGGTGAAGGAAGCCTCGTCCACCATGGACGATGCCAAGCGCGCCGACCTGCTCGCGCGCGCCAGCAACATCGCCATGGACGACTACGCGATGCTGCCGGTGCACTTCGAGCTGTCGGTGTGGGCCATGAAGAGCGACATCCGCTACCAGGGCCGGCCCGACCAGGTCACCCTCGCGCAGTTCGCCACCCTGAAGAAGTAACGCGCATAGCGGGCGGTTTCACGTGCTGGCGACTATCGTAAGAAGGCTGTTGCAGACTGTCGTGGTCATGCTGGTGATGTCGGCGCTGGTGTTCGCCGGCATCTACATGGTGGGCGATCCGGTGTCGATGCTGGCCAGTCCGGAGGCCACCGAGGCCCAGCGCGCGGCGATCCGCGCGTCGCTGGGCCTGGACCTGCCATTGTGGCGGCAGTACCTGATCTTCATGGGCCAGGCGGTGCGCGGCGACTTCGGCAACAGCTTCCTGACCGGCGAGCCGGCCATGCGCCTGATCCTGGAGCGCATGCCGGCCACGGTGGAGCTGGCCTCGGTGGCCATGCTGCTGTCGGTGCTGATCGGCGTGCCGCTGGGCATCCTGGCGGGCCTGAAGCCGCGTTCGCCCGGCTCGCGCGCCATCATGACGGGCTCGGTGCTGGGCTTCTCGCTGCCGAACTTCTGGGTCGGGCTGATGCTCATCATGGTGTTCGCCGTGATGCTGGGCTGGGTGCCGGCCGGCGGACGCGGACAGACCGTCAGCATCGGCTCGCTGCAGCTCAGCGTGCTGACGCTGGACGGCTGGGCCAGCCTGGCGCTACCCGCGGCCACCATCGCCTTCGCCAAGTGCGCCATGATCATCCGCGTGACGCGCGCCGCCACGCGCGAGGCCCTGCCCATGGACTACATCAAGTTCGCGCGCGCCAAGGGCCTGTCCGAGCGCCGCGTGCTGGGCGTGCACCTGCTCAAGAACATCCTGATCCCCGTGGTGACGGTGGCCGGCCTGGAGTTCGGCCAGGTCATGGCCTTCGCGGTGGTCACCGAGACCGTGTTTTCCTGGCCGGGCATGGGCAAGCTGCTGATCGATTCCATCATCAACCTGGACCGTCCGGTGGTGGTGGCGTATCTGCTCCTGATCGTGTTCTTCCTGGTCATGCTCAACCTCGTGGTGGACATCATCTACACGGTGCTGGATCCCCGCGTCAGACTGGACGGCCGCCGATGACCACGCCCGCCATTGCCAGCGCGCCCGCCGCGCGCCCCGAACAGACGCCCTGGCGTCGCTTCGTGTCGGATTTCTGCGCCAGCAAGCTGGCCCTGCTGGGCCTGGTGATGCTGGTCGTGATCGTGGGCGCTGCGCTGCTGGCGCCCTGGATCGCGCCGCAGAATCCCTATGACCTGGCCGCGCTGGACATCATGGATTCCAAGCTCAGGCCCGGCAGCGCAAGCGGCGACGGCGCCATGCGCTACTGGCTGGGCACCGACGGGCTGGCGCGCGACCTCTTGTCGGCCATCCTGTACGGCATGCGCACCAGCCTGCTGGTGGCGGCCGTGTCGGTGCTGGCGGCCTTCGGCATCGGCGCGACCGTGGGGCTGATCGCGGCTTACTTCGGCGGCCGCATCGACGCGCTGCTGATGCGCATCGTCGACATCCAGCTGTCCTTCCCGGCCATCCTGGTGGCGCTGATGCTGCTGGCGATCCTGGGCAAGGGCGTGGACAAGGTGATCATCGCGCTCATCGTGGTGCAGTGGGCCTATTTCGCGCGGGCGGCGCGCGGCGCGGCGCTGGTCGAGCGCGGCAAGGAATACGTCGAGGCCGCGCGCTGCATGTCGCTGGGCTGGGGGCGCGTGCTGTTCCGCCATGTGCTGCCCAACTGCATGCCGCCCCTGATCGTCATCGCCACCATCGACCTGGCGCACGCCATCGCGCTGGAGGCCACGCTGTCCTTCCTGGGCGTGGGCGTGCCGGTGTCCGAGCCCTCGCTGGGCATGCTGATCTACAACGGCTTCGAGTATCTGCTGTCCGGGCAGTACTGGATTTCCTTCTTCCCCGGCATCGCGCTGGCGCTGGCCATCATCGCCATCAACCTGGTGGGCGACCACCTGCGCGATGTGCTCAACCCGCGCAACGCGGACTAGGGGACGGCGATGCAGGCGAACCTTGTGGACAAGTCCCCGGCGGCGTCCGGACCCGTGCTCGACGTGCGCGGCCTGAAGACGCATTTCTTCACGCGCAACGGCGTGGCCCGTGCCGTGGACGGCGTGGATCTGCATCTGGCGGCCGGCGAGATCCTGGGCCTGGTGGGCGAGTCCGGCTCGGGCAAGAGCATCACCGGTTTCTCGCTGATGGGCCTGCTGGACGAGCCGGGCCGCATCGTCGACGGCAGCATCCGCTTGAACGGCGAGGAGTTGCGCGGCGCGACGCCGGCCCGCTGGCGCCAGCTGCGCGGACGCGACATCGCGATGATCTTCCAGGATCCGATGATGACGCTGAACCCGGTGCTGCGCGTGGACACGCAGATGATCGAGGCGGTGCAGGCGCATGGCGGCGCATCGCGCGATCTGGCGCGCAAGCGCGCACTGGAAACGCTGGCCATGGTCGGCATACCCGCGCCCGAGGAACGGCTGCGCGCCTATCCGCACCAGCTGTCCGGCGGCATGCGCCAGCGCGTGGCCATCGCCATCGCGCTGCTGAATTCGCCGCGGCTCATCATCGCCGACGAACCCACCACGGCGCTGGACGTGACCATCCAGGGGCAGATCCTGTTCGAAGTGCAGAAGCTGTGCCAGGACACCGGCACGGCGCTGATCTGGATCACCCACGACCTGGCCGTGGTGGCCGGGCTGGCCGACCGCGTGGCCGTGATGTACGCGGGCCGCGTGGTGGAGACCGGCACGACCGAGGCCGTCATCAGCCATCCCATGCACCCTTACACGCACGGCCTGATCGCGTCGATTCCCACGCCGGAATCGCGCGGGCGGCCATTGGAACCGATACCGGGCATGACCCCTTCGCTGCTCAACCTGCCGCAAGGCTGCGCGTTCCGCGGCCGCTGCCCGCGCGCGAGCGACGCCTGTCTGGCCGAGCCCCAGCCGCAGGAAATCCGTCCCGGCCAATGGGTGCGCTGCTGGCACGCCGGAGCGCGCGATGACGCATGACGCCTCGACGCCCATCCTGTCGCTGCGCGGCGTCGAGCTGCGTTTCGTGCAGCCGGTGGACCTGGCCGGCCGCATCGCCAACCTGCTGGGCGCGGGCCTGAAGACGCAGGTCGTGCACGCGGTGGCCGGCGTGGACCTGGACGTGATGCCGGGCGAGGTCATCGGCATCGTGGGCGAGTCCGGCTGCGGCAAGTCCACGCTGGGCCGCATCGTCTCGGGCATCCTGCCGCCCAGCGCGGGCGAGCTGCGCTATCGCGGCAAGCCGGTGCAGAGTCTGCCGGGCCCGGAACGGCGCGCCTACGAGCTGGGCGTGCAGATGATCTTCCAGGATCCCTATGCCTCGTTGAACCCGCGCATGCGGGTGCGCGAGATCATCGGCGAGGCGCCGGTGGCGCACAAGCTGGTGGCCGCGCGCGACAAGGCCGATTACGTGGCCGGGCTGATGCGCCAGGTCGGGCTGGACCCAGGCTATGCGCAGCGTTATCCGCACCAGTTCTCGGGCGGCCAGCGCCAGCGCATCGGCATCGCGCGCGCGCTGGCGCTCAAGCCCTCCGTCATCGTCTGCGACGAGGCGGTGGCGGCGCTGGACGTGTCGATCCAGGCGCAGGTGCTGAACCTGTTCGAGCGGCTGCGCGGCGAGCTGGACCTGACGTACCTGTTCATCAGCCACAACCTCAGCGTGGTCAGCCACATCTCGGACCGCGTGGCCATCATGTACCTGGGCCGCGTGGTCGAGCTGGCGCCCACCGACGAGATCTTCCAGCGCGCCAATCATCCGTACACACAGGCGCTGCTGAAGGAGCTGCCGACGCTGACGCCGGGCCGGCGCGCGTACCGGCCGATCAAGGGCGAGCTGCCGTCGCCGCTGGATCCGCCGACCGGCTGCGCCTTCCACCCGCGCTGTCCGCAGGCCATGCAGCGCTGCAAGACCGAAAGGCCCTTGCTGCGCGCGATCGCGCCGGGGCATGTCAGCGCCTGTCACTTGAACGATGAGGGGGCCGCGCCGGCAAGCGCCAGCGGTTGATGCGTGGCGGCCGATGAGCGGCCGTCGCATGACGGCCATCGATCGGCGGAGGCAGATTTCAGCCGTGGATCGCGGCGGGGATCACGGGGTTTTCCCGGAAAAGCGCCCTCTCGCTCTTGCCCGCCGTGCTACACCTGAACAATCACCGCCATCGGCTTATCCACAGCCTTGTTCCCTTTTCCCCGCCTGAATCCGCTGGATCCCGCCATGAAGACCATCGCCGAAATCGAACGCGCGCATCCCGAACTCACCGCGCTGCGCCGCGACATCCACGCCCATCCCGAACTTGCCTTCCAGGAAACGCGCACGTCCACGCTGGTGGCCGAGAAGCTGCGCGGCTGGGGCCTGGAAGTCCACACGGGCCTGGGGAAAACCGGCGTGGTCGGCATTCTGCGCGCCGGCAGCGGCAAGAAGACGGTGGGCCTGCGCGCCGACATGGACGCGCTGCCCATGCCCGAGCACAACCGTTTCGCGCACCGCTCCACCATCAGCGGCCGCATGCACGGCTGCGGCCATGACGGGCACACCGCCATGCTGCTGGGCGCGGCGCAGTACCTGTCCACGCACCGCGACTTCGACGGCACCGTGGTGTTCATCTTCCAGCCCGCCGAGGAAGGCGGCAACGCCGGCGCGCGCGCCATGATGCAGGACGGCCTGTTCGACCGCTTTCCCTGTGACGCCGTGTTCGGCATCCACAACATGCCGGGCATGCCGGTGAACCAGTTCGGCTTTCGCGCCGGTCCGACGATGGCGTCGAGCAACCGCTGGGACATCGTGATCAAGGGCGTGGGCGGCCACGCCGCGCAGCCGCATGCCTCGGTGGATCCGATCATCGTCGCGGCCGACATGGTGCATGCCTTGCAGACCGTGATCTCGCGCAGCAAGAATCCGCTGGAACAGGCGGTGCTGTCGATCACGCAGATCCACGCCGGCGACGCCTACAACGTGATTCCGGGCGAGGCGGTGCTGCGCGGAACGGTGCGCACGTACTCGGTGGAAACGCTGGACAAGATCGAGGCCGACATGCGCCGCATCGCCACCACGCTGCCGCAGGTCTATGGCGGCACCGGCGAGCTGGATTTCGTGCGCGCCTATCCGCCGCTGGTGAACTGGGAACAGGAAACCGCCTTCGCCGCGCAGGTGGCCGAGAACGCGTTCGGCGCCGAGAACGTGCTGCGCGACATGCCGCCCTTCATGGGCGCCGAGGACTTCTCGTTCTTCCTGGAAAAAGTGCCGGGCGCCTATCTGTTCCTGGGCAATGGCGACGGCGACCATCGCATGGAAAGCTATCACGGCATGGGGCCGTGCCAGCTGCACAACCCGAACTACGACTTCAACGACGCGCTGCTGCCGGTGGGCGCCACGTACTGGGTCAAGCTGGCGCAGGCCTACCTGCCTGTGGAAAAGTAGCGGGCGGCTGCTTTCATGCCGATTTTTCACTAGCTTATGAGTTATCCACATGAAGGCGCGGCGTTCCCATAGCGGACGCCGCGCCTTATGACGCCAGGCTTTGTTCAAACGCCAATATCTTCGTTTGCGTTGCAAGGCCGGCTTTTCATAATCGATCGTTCCTGGTCCCGGCGCATCGCCGGGCCGCCCCAATCCGGTCCGGCAATGCGCCGGACGCCCAGGAGCGATCGATGCCCCAAAGCAATGCCCTGCTGCGCGATGTGGATGCGCACGCGGAACCGCAAGCCGCCCAGCCGCAAGCCTTCGAGCTGCGCCCGCTGCCGGGTCCGCTGGGCGCCGAGCTCATCGGCCTGGACCTGTCGCGCGAATTGACGCGCGAGGATTTCGCCCGCATCCATCAGGCGCATCTGGACCATCATCTGCTGGTGTTCCGCGACCAGCGCATCACGCCGCGCCAGCACATCGATTTCAGCCGCCGCTTCGGCCCGCTGATGATCCACGTGCTGCATCAGTTCCACCTGCCCGGCCATCCCGAGATCCTGACCGTTTCCAACATCGTCGAGAACGGCAAGCCGGTGGGTTTGGGTGACGCCGGGAAGTACTGGCATTCGGATATCTCGTACAAGGCGCTGCCCAGCCTGGGTTCGCTGCTGCACGCGCAGGAGCTGCCGTCCGAAGGCGGCGATACGCTGTTCGCCAACATGCACCTGGCCTACGACACGCTGCCCGAGGCGCTGCGCAACGCGGTCGAAGGCCGCCGCGCCGTGCACTCCTATCTGGCCAAGTACGGCCAGCTGCAAAAGGAAGGCAACTGGCGTCCGAACCTGAGCGCGCAACAGGTGGCGCAAGTGCAGGAAGTCTCGCATCCGGTGGTGCGCACGCATCCGGAGAACGGCCGCCGCGCGCTGTTCGTGAGCGAAGGCTTCACCACCCGCATCGAAGGCCTGCCGCAAGACGAAAGCGACGCCTTGCTGGCCGAGCTGTACGCGCACAGCGTGCGTCCCGAGCATGTCTATCGCCATCACTGGCGCGAGCATGACCTGGTGTTCTGGGACAACCGCTCGCTGATCCATCTGGCCGGCGGCACGCCCGACCATCTGCGTCGCAAGCTGTACCGCACCACCATCGAGGGCGACGCGCCGTTCTGAGCGCGCCCGCGCATCGCCAGATTCCACGCCCCGCACAGCACTACGACTTATCCACAAGGAACACCATGCGTTTGTCCGCCGCCGCAAAAGACCGATTCGCGCAAGTCCTCACCAGCGCCGGCCTGGCCCTGGTCCTCGCCGTGCTGGCGCTGGCTTCGCCTTCGCCGGCCCAGGCCGAGGGCCGCATCCGCCTCGCCGAGCAGTACGGCATCGTCTACCTGCTGCTGAACGTGGCGCGCGACCAGCAGCTGATCGAAAAGCATGGCAAGGCCGAGGGTGTGGATATCTCGGTGGAATGGGCCAAGCTGTCCGGCGGCTCGGCGGTGAACGACGCGCTGCTGTCCGGCGCGGTGGACATCGCCGGCGCGGGCGTGGGGCCGCTCCTGACCATCTGGGACCGCACGCGCGGCAAGCAGAACGTCAAGGGCGTGGCCTCGCTGGGCAATTTTCCCTATTACCTGGTGACCAACAATCCCAACGTGAAGAGCATCGCCGACTTCACCGAACGCGACCGCATCGCCCTGCCCGCCGTCGGCGTGTCGGTGCAGTCGCGCGTGCTGCAGCTGGCCTCGGCCAAGCTGTGGGGCGACGCGCACTACGACAAGCTGGACAAGATCTCGGTGGCGCTGCCGCATCCGGACGCCGCCGCCGCCATCATCGCCGGCGGCACCGAGATCACCGGCCACTTCGGCAATCCGCCGTTCCAGGAACAGGAGCTGGCCGAGAACCCCAAGGCGCGCATCGTGCTCAATTCGTATGACGTGCTGGGCGGCCCCAGCTCGTCCACCGTGCTCTTCGCCACCGAGAAATTCCGCAAGGACAATCCCAAGACCTACAAGGCCTTCCAGCTGGCGCTCCAGGAAGCCGCCGAGTTCGCCACCGCCAATCCGGAAAAGGCCGCCGATACGTACTTGCGCGTGACCGGCGCCAAGCTCGACCGCGACTTCCTCATCAAGATCATCAAGAACCCCGATGTGCAGTTCAAGCTGGCGCCGCAGAATACCTACACGCTGGCGCAGTTCATGCACAAGGTGGGCGCGATCAAGACGGCGCCGGCCAGCTGGCGCGAGTATTTCTTCGACGACGCCGTCACCGCCCAGGGCAGCTAAGGGCAAGGCCCCGCCCCGATGAGGTCTGGACGTGGGGGGCTTTAGAACCAAGGAGAACCGACATGTCCATCCATTCCGCCAGCCCTGTGGATAACGCTGAAAGCCGAGGTCCGCTGCTGCGTGTGGATAAGGTGTCGCTCGAATACAAGACGCCGGAACGGCGCGTGCGCGCCACGCATCAGGTCAGCTTCGATGTGCACGCGTCCGAGCGCTTCATCCTGCTGGGCCCGTCGGGCTGCGGCAAGTCCACGCTGCTCAAGGCCGTCGCCGGCTTCATCAAGCCGACCGAAGGCCGCATCGCGCTGGACGACCGGCCGGTGCAAGGCCCGGGCCCGGACCGCATCGTGGTGTTCCAGGAATTCGACCAGCTGCCGCCGTGGAAGACGCTGCGGCAGAACGTGGCGTTTCCGCTGATCGCCTCGCGCAAGCTGGGCCGGCGCGAGGCCGATGAGCGCGCCATGCATTACCTGGACAAGGTCGGACTGGCGGGCTTCGCCGACGCCTATCCCCACACCTTGTCCGGCGGCATGAAGCAGCGCGTGGCGATCGCGCGCGCGCTGGCCATGCAGCCGCGCGTGCTGCTGATGGACGAGCCCTTCGCCGCGCTGGACGCGCTGACGCGGCGGCGCATGCAGGAAGAGCTGATGGCCCTGTGGGAAGAGGTGCGCTTCACGCTGCTGTTCGTCACCCATTCCATCGAGGAGGCGCTGGTGCTGGGCAGCCGCGTGCTGCTGCTGTCGCCGCATCCGGGCCGCGTGCGCGCCGAGCTGAACGCGCAGGCGCACAGCCTGCACAGCCAGGGCTCGGCCGCTTTCCAGGCGGCCACGCGGCGCATTCACGACTTGCTGTTCGATCAGGCGTCCGCGCGGGCGGACGAGGCCGAGCGCCGCGCGGCGGCCTGAGGCTGCCGCCATTCATTCGCCGCGCGGTTGATTGCCGCGCCCGTTCAATACGCGGGCTTTGCCGCGCGCGATATCCACAGTTTGCGATCACCGAGACCCGCCATGTCCGTCATCACCTCCGTCCACGCCGATGCGCTGGCCGCGCGTCCCGATATCGAATACGCGCTGCCGCCGTTGCCCGCGCAGGCCGCCGAGGCACCGTTGTCCTGGCGCGAGCGCCTGTGGGCCCGCGCCGGCGTGCGCAAGCTGTTCATCCTGGCGCTGCTGGCCCTGCTGTGGGAGCTGGCCGCGCGGCTGACCGATAACGACCTGCTGTTGCCGGGCGCCTGGCAGACCGCGCAGGCCTTCGCCGCCGGCCTGGCCAGCGGCGAGCTGGCGGCGCGCGCCGGGCAGTCGCTGCGGGTGCTGGTGCAGGGTTATGTGGCGGGCGTGGCGCTGGCCTTCGCGCTGACCACGCTGGCCGTGTCCACGCGCCTGGGCCGCGACCTGCTGTCCACGCTGACCTCGATGTTCAACCCGCTGCCCGCCATCGCCCTGCTGCCGCTGGCGCTGCTGTGGTTCGGCCTGGGCGAAGGCAGCCTGGTGTTCGTGCTGATCCATTCCGTGCTGTGGGCGCTGGCGCTGAACACCTACGCGGGCTTCCTGGGCGTGTCCGAGACCCTGCGCATGGCGGGACGCAACTACGGGCTGACGGGGCTGCGCTACGTGCTGTGGATCCTGGTGCCGGCCGCGCTGCCCGCGATCCTGGCCGGCCTGAAGATCGGCTGGGCCTTCGCCTGGCGCACGCTGATCGCCGCCGAACTGGTGTTCGGCGCGTCCAGCGGCAAGGGCGGGCTGGGCTGGTACATCTTCCAGAACCGCAACGAGCTGTACACCGACAAGGTGTTCGCCGGGCTGGCGGCCGTGGTCATCATCGGCCTGCTGGTGGAAAGCCTGGGCTTCGACACGCTGGAGCGGTTGACGGTCAGGCGCTGGGGCATGCAGCGTTGAGCAGATGGGCGCTCGTGACGGGCGCCTTATCGCTTGCGGCTACGGTTGCCAGCCTTGTTTTCATTTGTACTCGTCGATGATTTGGGCAAGTGCTTGGCAGCGACCGATTTACCTACGAATTGGATGCCGTTTTGATCAAGCAGTCTTCGACTTTTTTCAGTGTCCGCAAAATGTACGTTGCCGGATGCTACCCAGAGCCATCGGTCGACCCGGGTGCCATCGCGTAGATGGTCTTTCAATTGCACTAGTGCCGCGGAGCGCTTTTTGATGACCGTCTGGATTTGATCCTGTTTAGCGGAGTGAGGTTCGACGCCGACGACTTTTCCACTTGAATGGTGGCCTAGCAGGTAATCCCAGCGGTTTTCTTGTTCGCGACCCGCTTTCATTGCCTTGTCCAAATCCAGGCTGTCGGAGAAGTCCGGGCGGACATCAGCCGCGAAGTACTTGTGGTGGGAGGCTTCCACTGCGTCTAGTCCATCGACGATTTTGGGCTGCAGTGTTGATTTGTCTTGTAGTGCTGTCCTGACGGGAGTTTTTTTGGCCATCACTCGGCCTCATTGACTGCTTCGCGCACTGCATCGCCAAAGCGTGATGAGAACTTGGTCAATCCTCCCCAGCCTGCTATACGTTCATCTTCCGAACCGGGGTCCAGGGAAGTAATGTCCATGGAGCCTACCTTTCCAGAATCATCAAATTCGAGCAGGTGCGCACGATAGTCTTTTTCGAGAGCAGCTTTTGCCACAAGCCGCATGGTCTGGGAATGGGGTACGTCGAAAGCTTCGCAGACAAGCTGCGAGCGGGCTCGATGGACTTTCAGTTGGCGCATCATCCACAGCATGGTCAAGACGTGTGGCGAGTGCGTTGATAGTACGACTCGATAGCCGCGCCACAGTAGATCAAGCACTAACAGCATCGTGGCAGTGACAGCTTGGGGATGCAAACCCATTTCGGGTTCTTCGATGATGACCCAATCCGTTTCTATGCGCTTTCGCTGTTGGGTCGAGGGCAGCAGGTGATAGAGGCCGAGCAAGAGCGGTGTGAATTCGCGTTGACCTGCAGTCCATGTCATGAACGGCAGGTGCATATCCCCGTGCGTCAGACGTAGGCGTTGTGCGTGTTGATGATCTTCTTCAATACCAATCCGGCCAGCGTGAAAGACGGCATCGTCGATTTTCTTGCGGATTTCCTGCTTCAGTCGTCTTTCAACTGGAAACAACGTTCCCGCATCTTTGCCGTTGAACCGGTCAAAGAGATTCTGGCTGAATAGTCGAGCGACAGCCGGCGTATCCGATGAGAGTTTTTGAAATGGCGAAGCCCAGCCATCGCTCAACAGCATTGAACGGTGCGCCGGAACGAAGAAAAGTCTTTCGCTGCCGTCGCCGATTCGACTGATATTTTGCGGCGTGATGCTCTTGCGATTCAGCAGAATTTCGGTCGCGCCCGTCTTCCAGGCAGGGGCCATGCCATTGCCAAAGATCAAATCTATGAGGACTTCGGAACGGTCGACCGAATAGCCCGAGTTTTTCAAGCTTTCCACGAGTTGCTTGCCATCCATAGCCACTTTCAGCCATTGCAGGGCCAAGCTTTTTCCTGCGCCTTGCGGGCCGACCAGCACGGTCAGGTCTCCGAAGCTGAGATCTACGTTCTTCAGATGGGCAAAGTTCCGGATGGCCAGTTTCAATGCCGGGGTCGACCTGGTTGCCATGATGTATGGAAGCGATGAATTGAAGGGGACGGTAGTGGGTTTATATCAGGTTTGTCGGCGCGAATCTAAGATGCCTGGATGGCTCGTCTCGATGTGCCTGTCTGTGATCAAGCAGAATGCACGTGTAAGGTGTCGTTGATCGTTTGGAGCTACCTTTCTTGTGACGCGGCGTTGTAAGTGGTGACCACTACTCGCAGCACGCCCAGCAGATATACATGGTTGATGAAAGTGATCAAAGCATAGTGATGAGCTATTGATCGTATTGCAGCAATCAAATATTTCTGCACGGTGCTCTCGCGTATAGTCGTTTGGACCGGCCCGCCCGGCCGTCCATCACTGAAGGAGAGCGCCCATGTCGAGCGAAGCGAAATGCCCTTTCAACCATGCTGCCGGCGGCGGTACGACGAATCGTGACTGGTGGCCCAACCAGCTGCGGCTGGATCTGCTGAGCCAGCATTCCAGCAAGTCCGATCCGATGGACAAGGACTTCAACTACGCGCAAGCCTTCAAGAGCCTGGACCTGGCTGCGGTGAAGAAGGACCTGGCCAAGCTGATGACCGATTCTCAGGACTGGTGGCCCGCCGACTTCGGCCACTACGGTCCGCTCTTCATCCGCATGGCCTGGCACAGCGCCGGCACCTACCGCATCGGCGACGGTCGCGGCGGCGCGGGACGCGGCCAGCAGCGCTTCGCGCCGCTCAACAGCTGGCCCGACAACGTCAGCCTGGACAAGGCCCGCCGCCTGCTGTGGCCCATCAAGCAGAAGTACGGTCGCAAGATCTCCTGGGCCGACCTGCTCATCCTGACCGGCAACGTCGCGCTGGAGACCATGGGTTTCAAGACCTTCGGTTTCGCGGGCGGCCGGGAAGACAGCTGGGAACCCGACCAGGACGTCTACTGGGGCAATGAGAAAACCTGGCTGGGCGGCGACGTGCGCTACGGCAAGGGCGAAGGCAAGAACCCGTCGGGCCGCAACCTGGAAAACCCGCTGGGCGCGGTGCAGATGGGCCTGATCTACGTGAACCCGGAAGGCCCGGACGGCAATCCGGATCCGGTCGCGGCCGCGCATGACATCCGCGAGACCTTCGCGCGCATGGCCATGAACGACGAGGAAACCGTGGCGCTGATCGCCGGCGGCCACACCTTCGGCAAGACGCACGGCGCCGGCCCGGCGTCCAATGTGGGCGCCGATCCCGAGGACGCGGGACTGGAGCTGCAGGGCCTGGGCTGGCAGAGCAGCCATGGCACCGGCAAGGGCGCGGACGCTATCACCAGCGGCCTGGAAGTCACCTGGACCACCACGCCGACGAAATGGGGCAACGGCTTTTTCCAGAACCTGTTCGGCTATGAATGGGAATTGAGCAAGAGCCCGGCCGGCGCGCACCAATGGGTCGCCAAGAACGCCCAGGCAACGATTCCGCACGCCTTCGACGCGTCGAAGAAGCTGCTGCCGACCATGCTGACCACGGACCTGTCGCTGCGCTTCGACCCGGCCTACGAGAAGATCTCGCGCCGCTTCATGGACCATCCCGAGGAACTGGCCGAGGCCTTCGCCCGCGCCTGGTTCAAGCTGACCCACCGCGACATGGGGCCGCGCGCCCGCTATCTGGGCCCGGAAGTGCCGGCCGAGGAACTGATCTGGCAGGATCCCATCCCCAAGGTCAACCACCCGCTGGTCGACGACCAGGACGTGGCGGCGCTCAAGCAGAAGGTGCAGGCCAGCGGCCTGTCGGTGTCCGAGCTGGTGTCCACCGCCTGGGCGTCGGCGTCCACCTTCCGCGGCTCCGACAAGCGCGGCGGCGCCAATGGCGCGCGCATCCGCCTGGCGCCGCAGAAGGACTGGGCGGTCAACCAGCCGGCGCAGCTGGCCAAGGTGCTGAAGGCGCTGGAAGGCATACAGGCCGACTTCAACCGCGCGCAGTCCGGCGGCAAGAAGATCTCGCTGGCCGACCTGATCGTGCTGGCGGGCTGTGCGGGCGTGGAGCAGGCGGCCAAGAAGGCCGGCGTCGACGTTACCGTGCCCTTCGCGCCGGGCCGCATGGATGCTTCCCAGGAACAGACCGACGTGGATTCCTTCACGCCGCTGGAGCCGGTGGCCGACGGTTTCCGCAACTACCTGAAGACGCGCTTCGCGGTGCCGGCAGAGGCGTTGTTGATCGACCGCGCGCAGTTGCTGACCCTGACCGCGCCCGAGATGACCGTGCTGGTCGGCGGGCTGCGCGTGCTGGAGGTGCAGACGGGCCAGGACCGCCGCGGCGTCTTCACCGACCGGCCGGGCGCGCTGAGCAATGACTTCTTCCGCAACCTGCTCGACATGGGCACGGAGTGGAAGCCGCTGTCGCCCGAGCGCGAGGCCTTCGAGGGACGTGACCGCAAGACCGGTCAGCCCAAGTGGACGGGCAGCCGTATCGACCTGCTGTTCGGCTCGCATTCGCAGCTGCGCGCGCTGGCCGAGGTCTATGCCAGCGAGGACGCGCAGCAGAAGTTCGTGCGCGACTTCGTCGCCGCCTGGGTCAAGGTGATGAACCTGGACCGCTACGACCTGGCCTGAGGCCTGGCGCGGAACCTGGTCCGGGCGGCGGCCGGATCCCGAGGCTGACGTCCGGGATCCGGCGCTTCAGGCCAGCAGGCGCGCGATGGTGCTGCGCAGCCGGTCCGGATCGACCGGCTTGTTCTGCATGGGCCAGCCATGTTCGGCCACTTCGGCCAGGCGCTGCGGGTCGGTGTCGCCGCTGACCAGCAGCGCTGGAATGGCCTCGTCGTTGTATTCCTCGTGCAGGCGCTTGATGGCGTCGATGCCCGTCTGGTGTTCGCGCAGGCGGTAGTCGCTGATGATCAGCGAGACGCGGTCCATGTCCTGCGCGGTCTGCAGCAGCAGCTCGTCGACGCTGCCGGCCGCCAGCACGCGGTAGCCCCACCCTTCCAGCAGCAATTGCAGGCCGAGACGGCTTTGGACGTCGTCTTCGATGACCAGCACCAGTGGCTCGCCGGCGTGCGTCGGCAAGGCGGCGGGCTGCGGTTCGTCCGCCAGGGCCGGGGCCTGCGCCTGGGGATCGGCCAGCGGCAGCGTCAGGCTGAACATGGTGCCGCGACCGGGCCAGGAGCGCAGGCCGAGCGCATGGCCGAGCAGCCGGGCCGTGCGTTGCACGATGGCCAGTCCCAGCCCCAGGCCCTTGCTGCGGTCGCGTTCGGGGTTGCCCAACTGATGGAATTCCCAGAAGACGCGTTCCTGCTCGTGCAGGGGAATGCCCGGGCCGCTGTCCCAGACCTCCACGCGCAGCGCGTCGCCGTCGCGGCGGCAGCCGACCAGCACGCCGCCGCGCTCGGTGTGATGGACGGCGTTGTGGATCAGGTTGCGCAGGATGCGCTCCAGCAGCGCCGGGTCGGACAAGACCGTGGCCGCGAGCGGCCGCACGCGCAGGCGCAGCGACTTTGCCAGCGCCTGCGGCGCGAACTCGTGATGCAGGCGATCGAGCACGTCGGCGATCGCCACCGGCTGCACCTGCGGACGCACCACGCCCGCGTCCAGCCGCGAGAGGTTGAGCAGGCCATCGAACAGGCCGCCCAGCGCCTGCACCGCGCGCGAGATGCTGTCCACCAGCTGGCGGCTCTGCGCGGGCAGCGCATGGTCCTTCAGCACGCCGACGAACAGGCTCAGCGCATGCACGGGCTGGCGCAGGTCGTGGCTGGCGGCCGCCAGGAAGCGCGACTTGGCCAGGTCGCTGCGTTCGGCCGCCATCTTCTCGTTCTGCAGCCGCTGCAGCAGGTCCAGGTTCTCGAAGCGCAGGCTCAGCGAGTCCAGCTGCGTGCGATGCATGCGATGGGCGAAGGTCAGCGACACGGCCAGGTACAGCAGGCCCGCGACGCCCATCACCGTGAGCAGGGTCTGGTCCAGCATGGTCAGCATCAGCAGCATGGGCAGGAAGTACGGCAGCAGGAAGCTGTAGAGGACCGGCAGATCGATGCAGTACGCATAGATGGCGCCGGTGCCCATGGTCAGCAGCGCGATGATCAGGAACATCTGGTGCGGCAGGGGCACGTGCTGCAGCCAGTACGCCGTCGGCAGGCCCCAGGCCAGGCCGCTGGCCAGCACGCCGGCCAGCGTGATGCGGCGCCAGCGCCGCACCCGGGGATTGTCGTTGATGCCGGGCTCGCCCTCGGCCGGCCGGAAGCGGCGCATGGCATGCCAGCGCAGCGCCGACAGCGCCAGGTTGCCAATCGCCCACCAGGCCAGCTGTACATGCGGCACCACGTCCTGCAATGCCGCGATCATCAGGGCCATGGTCAGCAGCATGCCCACCAGGGTGAACGGCAGGTTGCGGCGCAGGACCACTACGCAGGCGGCGAAGACGGGGTCGCGGACGGGGGCGGGTTCGGGGCGGGCGGCGGGCATCGCGTTCGAGGCGGATGGGGAACGCGGACATTGTCGTCTGGTTCGCCGCGCCCGGCCAGGGGCGTTGTTCAGCCCCGCGCGTCCTCGCTCGCGCGGTCGCGGTACACGCGGTCGATCAGGCCCCACTCGATGGCTTCGTCGGCGGTCAGGTAGCGGTCGCGGTCCAGGCTGCGCTCGACGTCCTCATAGCTGCGGCCGCAATGCTCGGCGTACAGCCGGATGACGCGGTCCTTGGTGCGCTGCATTTCCTCGGCGTGGATCATGATGTCCGAGGCCTGGCCCTGGAAGCCGCCCAGCGGCTGGTGCACGTGCATGCTGGCGTTGGGCAGCGCGGCCCGTTCGCCCGGCTCGCCGGCCATCAGCAGCAGCGAGCCCATGGAGCGCGCCGTGCCCATGCACAGCGTGTGCACGGGCGACTTGATGAACTGCATGGTGTCGTACATGGCCAGGCCGCTGGTGATCACGCCGCCGGGAGAATTGATGTACAGGTGGATGGGCTTGCCGGGATTCTCGGCCTCCAGGAACAACAGCTGCGCGCACACCAGCGCCGAGACCGTGTCGTTGACCTCGCCGTTCAGGAACACGATGCGTTCGCGCAGCAGGCGCGAATAGATGTCGAACGACCGTTCTCCGCGGCCGGACTGTTCCACCACCATAGGGACGAGCTGCATCGCTCCGCTCATGAGCGAACTCCTTGTGTTGCTTGGGAAAGGGAGGCCGGGCGAGGCCCGGCGGCCGGCTTGGCGACCGTTCGGGCGGCCGCTAGGCGGCCAGCATCAGCCAGGGGCCGCCATCGTTGGCGGCCGGCCGCAGGCGGCGCTCCAGGCGCGCGTCAGCCAGCTCGTGGATGATCCTGAGCAGCGTGCCGCCCTCGCCGTCCGGCTCGATCTGGAAGGTGACCAGGCTTTCCAGGAACGGCGGCGCGTCGTCACGCATGCGGTAGCGGATTTCTTCCTCGTGGGTGACCGAGACGGGTTCGGGGTCGGACATCGCCACGTCGGGCAGCCACTGCTCGCGCAGCGCGGGGATGCTGACGGCGCGCCAGACCTGCGACGGGGGCGCGTCCAGCGCGTATTCGAGCACCAGCGCATCGGCCTGCTCGTCCTGCGTGTCCTGGGCGGGAGTGTCGTTCATTGGTCCATGTCCTTGAGCAAGGCCTTCAGGGCGTCCACGCGCGCCGGCCAGTAGGCGCGGTACTTCGACAGCCAGCCGGCGATCAGCGCCAGGCCGTCGGGATCGACTTCGTAGTTCACGAAACGGCCTTGCCGTTCTTCGCGCACCAGGCCGGCCTTGCGCAACACCGCCAGGTGCTGGGACATGGCGGACTGGCTGATGTCCATGCCCACCCGCAGGGCGCTGGCGTTCATGCCGCCGGGCGCCAGCTTCTCGAAGATGGCGCGGCGGGTTGGATCGGCCAGGGCCTTGAAGATGTCGTTCTCGATCATGACAACACATTAGCATTGACTAATGTGATTGGCAAGCGGGCTATCATGCCCAGCCTTACTTCTCCCCCTTTCGCGCATGTATCCGTACCTCTCCAAGTACGAATGGCTGGCCATGGCCGATGAGCTGTTGCGGCATCAGGCGCCCGACGTGGTGGACCTGTGCGTGCGCTTTTTCCTGGCCGAGTCGCGCGGTGTGTCCGACGGCCGGATCCGGGCGCTGCTGGCGCGTCGCTTCAAGCACTGCCAGCTGGGACGCACCCATCGCGATCAGCTGGTGGCCTGCATCGCCCGGCGCCTGACCGAGGGCGATTTCTCGGAGCAGTTCAAGGACCAGCTGCGCCTGGCCCTGCACCTGGACCGCCAGGCCATCCTGGCCGCCGCCGCCGGCTGCGCGCATCGGCGCTCGTATGTCCGGCAGTACGCGCTGTGGGTGCTGGCGCACGCGCCGTAGACAGCTGACGGTATTGCCCGCGGCATCATCCATGGTCCGTCGCGCGTCGAGGCGGCAGCGGTGGTTCCGGGGTGATGCAGCCATAAAAAAAACCGGCCCCTGGGGGCCGGTTCTTCATTGCCGTGGTCCGCGATCAGCGGCTTGCGGCGGCTTCGCTCTTGCGCTGGATGGCCCGGGTGATGGACCACTGCTGCAGGATCGACAGCGTGTTGTTCACGCACCAGTACAGCACCAGGCCGGCCGGGAAGAAGAACATCATCCCGCCGAACACCAGCGGCATGATCATCATGACCTTGGCCTGGACGGGGTCCGGGGGCGTGGGGTTCAGCTTGATCTGCAGGAACATGGTGGCCATCATGATGGCGGGCAGAATGAAGAACGGGTCGCGGATCGACAGGTCGTGGACCCACAGGATCCACGGCGCGCCGCGCATTTCCACGCTGGCCAGCAGCACCCAGTACAGCGAGATGAACACCGGGATCTGCACCACCATCGGCAGGCAGCCGCCCAGCGGGTTGATCTTCTCGGTGCGGTACATCTCCATCATGGCGGCGTTGAGCTTCTGCTTGTCGTCGCCGTACTTTTCCTTCAGCGCCTGCAGGCGCGGAGCGACCTGCTTCATGCGGGCCATCGAGCGGTAGCTCGCCGAGGCCAGCGGGTAGAACAGCGCCTTGATCAGCACGGTCAGCGCGACGATGGTCCAGCCCCAGTTGCCCAGCAGCGAGTGCAGCCAGGTCATCAGCGTGAACAGCGGCTTGGCGATGATGGTCAGCCAGCCGTAGTCGACCACCAGCTCCAGGCCGGGGGCCAGCGCGGCCATGGCCTTCTGGTCCTGCGGGCCGACCCACAGGTGCGAGTCGACGCGCGACGCGGCGCCCGGGGCGATCTCGCCCACGGCCTCGATGCTGCGGGCCGCGTACAGGTTCTTCTGCACCTCGACCACTTCGTTGTTGCGCTGCTTGCCTTGCGGCGGCACCCAGGCGGTGGCGAAGTAGTGCTGGACGATGGCGATCCAGCCGTTGTCGGCCTGCTTGACGTAGCTGGCCTTCTTCTTTTCGATGTCGGCGAAAGTGACCTTCTGGAACTTGTCCTGTTCCGAGTAGACCGCGATGCCGGTGAACGTGTGATAGAAGCTGGACGTGTCGGCCGGATCGTTGCCGTCGCGCTCGAGCTGCAGGTACAGCGCGGGCTTCACGGCGGCGGCGCCGACGTTGGCCAGGTCGTGGCGCACGTCGATGTCGTAGCGGCCACGGTGCAGCGTGTAGGTCTTGGTGACCTTCAGGCCGCCGGACTCGCCTTCGAAGGCGACGACCAGGCTGTCGCCGCTGAGCTGGCGCTCGGTCGAGACCACGCGGAACGGCGTCTGGTGCGTGGGGAAGCTCTGGCCGTCGGGCGCGCCGACCACGCCGGTCTGCGCCACGTAGTTCAGGCCGGCGCTGCGGTCCAGCAGCACCGTCGGCTTGTCGGCCTGGCCGGTCGCCGGGTACTTCAGCAGCTCGGCGCGCACCAGCTGGGCGCCCATCGTGTCGAAGGTCAGGCGCAGCACGTCGGTGGTGACCACGACTTCCTCGGAACGGGCCGGGGCGGTAGCGGCCGAACCGGGCACCGCCGAGGTCGGGGCGGACGGCGTGGCATTGGCGGGCGCGTTCGGCACCGAGGGGGTGGCGTTGTTGCCGGCGGCGGCCTGTTGCTGGCCGTCGGCGGTGGCAGCCGCGGGCGCGGGCCCGCCGAACAGCGACGGCTTGCCGTTATGGATCTGCCAGTTGTTCCAAAGAAGCAACAGCGAGAAGGAAAAAATCATCCAGAGGACGGTTCGTCGGATATCCATTGGTGCCTACTGAAGTGAATACGGGCCAGCAAAGCCCGCCAGTTTAGCGTCAATCATGCCTGCTGCGGTGGCTGTGGGAGCAGCCCTCGCCGCACTTGGTTCCCTCGCCCGGCGCTTGTCGGGAGGGGGGAACCGGGTCCAGACCGCCCGGCGACCACGGATGGCAGCGCCCGATGCGCCGGGCCGCCAGCCAGAAGCCGCGCCAAGCGCCATGGCGTTCGATCGCTTCGATCGCGTACGCCGAGCAGGTGGGGGTGAAACGGCATTGCCGGCCGATCCAGGGACTCAAGAAAAAACGATAGAACCGGATCGGGGCGATGAGCAGCGTCGCCGCCAGGCCACGGCCGCCCCGGGGGCGGGCCGCCGGACATGGCGACGGGTCGGATTCTGGGGTGTCCGGCCCTGCCCCGCTCATCGCGCGATCCGCTCAAAGTGAGCGTCTACTTCGGCGCGAACCGTCTGTTTGAGCACGGTGAGCGTGGCGGGAGGCATCTTGCATTGCAGGCGCACGACGTAGTCTTTGGCCGGCAGCGCCAGGCGCCGATGGCGAAACGCTTCGCGGATGACCCGCTTGATGGCGTTGCGCGTGGAGGCGCGGGCGGCGAACCGCTTGGCGATGATCAGGCCCAGGCGGGCGCAGGCCTCCTGGCCGGGGGGGAGATCGTTGGGAGCGGCGCTCACAACGAAGAACGCCCCTCGGGCCAGACGCCGGCCTTTCAGCGCGGCGGCGAACTCGGAGGGGCGATGCAGCCGCGCCTCCGGGGGAAGCGTGGCGCGCGGCATGGACTGCAGGTCGGACGCTTGCGTCGGACCAGGCTGGGATTGCGAGTATTCCTGCAATGTGGCCGGTCCGGGCAAGAAGCCGGGGTTTCCGGAAAACCGGAACCCGGACTTAGACGGCCAGGCGCTTGCGGCCCTTGGCGCGGCGGGCGCTCAGGATGGCGCGGCCGGCGCGGGTCTTCATGCGCACGCGGAAACCATGGGTGCGCTTGCGACGGGTGACGGAAGGTTGGTAGGTGCGTTTCATGGACGATCCACAAAAAGAACAAAAGTCAGAAGGGACCTGCCCGGAGGGTTCCTGATCGCTGATCCACAAAGCGGGTATCTGCAAGAAGCGCGGCCGGCGGGCCGATAAGCATGCCGGCGGGGGCGCGATCTTGAGACGGGGCTTCGGGCCGGGATTTCCCCCGGGCGATATTCAGCAAGGCTCGTGTTCGAGGCCTTCTGCGAAACCTTCTGACAGACAGAATTCGGAAAAGCCCACCATTTCAGCAAGTTTTCCCTGTCTTGTCAAACAGTTAAGCGCCCGGTCAAGTGTCAGTCCCGTCCCGCCCTGTGGATAACCCGTGCCCAGGCAAGGTAGAATCGAGGTTTGAATAAGAGCGACATGAAAGAATTCTGGCAGACCTGCGTCAGTCGTCTTGAGCAGGAACTCCCCCCCCAACAAATCAGCGCGTGGATACGACCGCTGGTCCCGCTTGCGTACGACGAAACGCAGGCGGTGCTGCGCGTTGCCGCGCCCAACCGCTTCAAGCTGGATTGGGTGCGGAAGAATTTCTCCCACCAGATCGAAGCGTTGGCCGCGGAGTGGTTCGAGCGGCCGGTGCAGGTGCAGTTCGAGCTGCCCAGCCATGGCGCCACGCCCCGCATGCCGGTGGCTCCGCTGCGCCCTGCCGCGACGCAGGGCGCTGCGCCCACGGGGGGCGCGCCGCCGCCCGCTGCGGCGCCGCCGCCTGCGATGGTTGCGCAGACCGTCGCCGCTTCCAACGCGGCCGCCGCTGTCAACGCCGACGCCGCCAACATCGTGTACGAGCGCTCGCGCCTGAACACCGATCTGACCTTCGAAAACTTCGTGACCGGCAAGGCCAACCAGCTGGCCCGCGCCGCCGCGCTGCAGGTGGCCGAGAATCCCGGCACGTCCTACAACCCGCTGTTCCTGTACGGCGGCGTGGGCCTGGGCAAGACCCACCTGATCCACGCCATCGGCAATGCCATGGTCGCGGCCGGCACCGGGGTGCGCGTGCGCTACGTGCATGCCGACCAATACGTGTCCGACGTGGTCAAGGCCTACCAGCGCAAGGCGTTCGACGATTTCAAGCGCTACTACCATTCGCTGGACCTGCTGCTGATCGACGACATCCAGTTCTTCTCCGGCAAGAACCGCACGCAGGAAGAGTTCTTCTACGCCTTCGAGGCGATGGTGGCGCAGCGCAAGCAGATCATCATCACCAGCGACACCTATCCGAAGGAACTGTCGGGCATCGACAGCCGCCTGATCTCGCGCTTCGATTCCGGCCTGACGGTGGCGATCGAGCCGCCCGAGCTGGAAATGCGGGTGGCGATCCTGCTGCGCAAGGCCGAGTCCGAGGGCGTGCCCATGCCCGAGGAAGTGGCGTTCTTCATCGCCAAGCATCTGCGCAGCAACGTCCGCGAACTGGAAGGCGCGCTGCGCAAGGTGCTGGCGTATGCCCGCTTCCACGGCCGCGATGTGCTCACGGTGGACGTCTGCAAGGAAGCGCTGAAGGACCTGCTGTCGGTGTCCAACGGCCAGATCACGGTCGAGAACATCCAGAAGACCGTGGCGGACTTCTACAAGATCAAGGTGGCCGACATGTATTCGAAACGCCGGCCCGCCAATATCGCCTTGCCGCGCCAGGTCGCCATGTACCTGGCCAAGGAGCTGACCCAGAAAAGCCTGCCGGAAATCGGTGATCTGTTCGGTGGCCGCGACCACACCACGGTACTGCACGCCGTGCGCAAGATCTCCGATGCCCGCGCCAAGCAAGCGGAACTCAACCATACCCTGCACGTGTTGGAACAAACTCTAAAAGGATGAACATGCAACTCGTACAAACCACACGCGATGCATTGCTGAAACCGCTGTCGACTGTGGCGGGCATCGTCGAAAGACGCCATACCCTGCCCATCCTGGCGAACATCCTGATGCGCAAGGAAGGCAACAAGGTTGCCTTCATCGCCACCGACCTGGAAGTGCAGATCACCACGCATGCCGACTTCGGCGTGGGCCAGGACAACGAGTCCACCACGGTGGCGGCGCGCAAGTTGCTGGACATCCTCAAGGCCCTGCCCGACACGGGCGAGGTCAAGCTGGCGCTGGCCAGCAACAAGCTTTCCGTGCAGTCGGCCAAGAGTCGCTTCGCGTTGCAGACGCTGGCCGCCAGCGAGTTCCCCACCGTGGCCCAGCCCGAGCAGTGGGACGTATCGCTGTCGCTGCCGCAGCGCACGCTGCGCCACCTGTTCAACATGGTGCACTTCGCCATGGCGCAACAGGACATCCGCTACTACCTGAACGGCATGCTGCTGGTGTTCGAACCGGGCCGCGTGCGCGCCGTGGCCACCGACGGTCACCGCCTGGCGCACTGCTCCACCGAGGCCGACGGCATCAAGGAACGCCACGAAGTCATCGTGCCGCGCAAGACCGTGCTGGAAATGCAGCGCCTGCTGGAAGACTCCGACGAGCCCGTCTCCATCGACGTGGCGCCGGGCCAGATCCGTTTCCGCTTCGGCGACGTCGAGCTGGTGTCCAAGCTGGTCGAAGGCAAGTTCCCCGATTTCACGCGCGTGATTCCCACGAACTACTCGCGTCATTTCCTGGTCGGCCGCGAAGCGCTGCAAGGCAGCCTGCAACGCGCCGCCATCCTGACCACGGACAAGTTCAAGGGCGTGCGCCTGCAGCTGGCGCAGAACCAGATGAAGATCTCGTCCTCCAACGCCGAGCAGGAAGAGGCGCAGGAAGAAATCGACATCGATTACGGCCATGAGCCGCTGGACGTGGGCTTCAACGTCGGCTACCTGCTCGACGTGCTGTCGAACGTCAAGGTCGACAACATCCAGTGGTCGGTCATGCCCGACGCCAACGCGTCCGCGCTCATCACCCTGCCCGAAGACGACCAGTTCAAGTACGTCGTCATGCCCATGCGGATCTAATCCGCCATTACGTGGGTTTGTGCCGCCCGCGGGCCAGCGCGCCCGCCGGCGGTCCGGCCGCCAGGCCGTTCTTTAAAGCTTTATCGAAACAGACATGTCAGATCAGCAGAACACCACTCCCGAGAACAGCGGCTACGGCGCTGACTCGATCAAGATGCTCAAAGGGCTGGAGGCCGTGCGCAAGCGCCCCGGCATGTACATCGGCGACACGTCCGACGGCACCGGCTTGCACCACATGGTGTTCGAGGTCGTGGACAACGCCATCGACGAAGCCCTGGCGGGCTATTGCGACGACATCGTCGTCACGATCCACACCGACAACTCGATCTCGGTGACGGACAACGGCCGCGGCATCCCCACCGACATCCACAAGGACGACGAATTCCACCGCAGCGCGGCCGAAATCGTCATGACCGAGCTGCACGCCGGCGGCAAGTTCGACCAGAACTCGTACAAGGTCTCCGGCGGCCTGCACGGCGTGGGCGTGTCCTGCGTCAACGCGCTGTCCGAATGGCTGCGCCTGACCATCCGCCGCAACGGCGAAGTGCACCAGATGGAATTCCGCCAGGGCGAGCGCGTCGCGCCCCTGGCCGTGACCGGCACGACCGACAAGCGCGGCACCGAAGTGCGCTTCCTGGCCGACCCGATCATCTTCAACAACATCGAGTACCACTACGAGATCCTCTCCAAGCGCCTGCGCGAGCTCTCGTTCCTGAACAACGGCGTCAAGATCCGCCTGATCGACCAGCGCCAGGGCAAGGAAGAGAACTTCGCCTTCTCCGGCGGCGTGAAGGGCTTCGTCGAATACATCAACCGCAGCAAGACCGTGCTGCACCCGAACGTGTTCTCGGTCACCACCGAGTCCTCGGCCGGCGGCGTGACGGTGGGCGTGGAAGTGGCGATGCAGTGGAACGACAGCTACAGCGAAAGCGTGCTGTGCTTCACCAACAACATCCCGCAGCGCGACGGCGGCTCGCACCTGACCGGCCTGCGCGCGGCCATGACCCGCATCATCAACAAGTACATCACCGACAACGAGCTGGCCAAGAAGGCCAAGGTCGAGACGTCCGGCGACGACATGCGCGAAGGCCTGGCCTGCGTGCTGTCGGTGAAGGTGCCCGAACCCAAGTTCAGCAGCCAGACCAAGGACAAGCTGGTCTCCAGCGAAGTGCGCCCGGCCGTCGAAGAAGCCGTGGCCCGCACGCTGGAAACCTGGCTGCTGGAACACCCGAACGACGCCAAGGCGCTATGCGCCAAGATCGTCGAGGCCGCCCGCGCCCGCGAAGCCGCGCGCAAGGCGCGCGAGATGACGCGCCGCAAGAGCGTGCTGGAAGGCGCAGGCCTGCCCGGCAAGCTGGCCGACTGCCAGGAAAAAGACCCGGCGCTGTGCGAGCTGTACATCGTCGAGGGCGACTCCGCAGGTGGTTCGGCCAAGCAGGGCCGCGACCGCAAATTCCAGGCCATCCTGCCGCTGCGCGGCAAGGTGCTGAACGTCGAGAAGGCGCGCTTCGACCGCCTGATCGCCAGCGAGCAGATCGCCACGCTGATCACCGCGCTGGGCACCAGCATCGGCCCCGACTTCAACGTCGACAAGCTGCGCTACCACCGTCTCATCATCATGACCGACGCGGACGTCGACGGCGCGCACATCCGCACCCTGCTGCTGACGCTGCTGTACCGCCAGATGCCCGAGCTGGTGCAGCGCGGCTACGTCTACATCGCCCAGCCGCCGCTGTACAAGGTCAAGGTCGGCCGCGAAGAGCGCTACCTGAAGGATGACCAGGAAGAAGCGCAGTTCATGCTGCAGCTGGCCCTGAAGGACGCCGAGATCATCTCCGGCGGCAACATCATCCGCGGCGACGAGCTCAACGACCTGGCCCGCCAGTACGTGGCTGCCGACGGCGTGATCGCGCGCCTGTCGCGCGTGTTCGACCCGGCCGCGCTGTCGGCCATGGCCGAAGGCGTCGAGATCAACCTGGACACGGCCGAAGCCGCCGCCGACTCGGCCAAGCGCCTGGCCGGCGCGCTGCGCGACCCGGTCAGCGGCAATGGCGTGGAGATCGTGGCCGAGTTCGACCCGGCCACCGAGCGCCATCGCCTGTCGATCCAGCGCATGCACCACGGCAACGTGCGCGTCAGCATCATCGACGCGGACTTCATCAACGGCTCCGACTACGGCGTGCTGTCACGCGCCGCCAAGAGCTTCTCCGGCAAGGTCCTGCCGCGCTCGCTGGCCGCGCGCGGCGAAGGCGACAAGCGCAAGGAGCAGACCGTGTCCGACTTCCGCGAAGCCATGCTGTGGCTGCGCAGCGAAGCCGACCGCAGCATCTCCAAGCAGCGCTACAAGGGCCTGGGCGAAATGAACCCCGAGCAGCTGTGGGAAACCACCATGGACCCCAAGGTGCGCCGCCTGCTGCGCGTGCAGATCGAGGACGCCATCGCGGCCGACGAGGTCTTCACCACGCTGATGGGCGATGATGTGGAACCGCGTCGGAACTTCATCGAGGCGCATGCCTTGTCGGCGGGGAATATCGACGTGTAAGCGTGCGGGAGCGCTTGAGGGCTGGATATTTCTCAAGCAATCCGGATGGCAAGAAATGGGCTGCGTCGCAGCCCATTTTCTTTGGCGAGGCTGGATGGCGCCGGGAGCCTGGAAGGCTTCATCACCAGGCGCGGCGGGCAAGGCTTGCGGGCGGGATGATTCGCTGCGGGCTGGCACCGCACCCTTCGGCAAGGATTCCTGGATTCGTTGCCAGTCACAATGGTGTGCATCTAAAATCGAATATTAAGTAGTTTAGGATCGATTTAACGATCCTATTGTTCGTTTTTGATGCTTGGCTTAATATGTTCGTAAAATCAATCCATAAGTACTTATAGAGTGATTTAACAAGCATGAAGGTCTCTCAATCATCTGCGATTTCGCCAGAACTGGCCCGGCAGTCAGAGCAGATTGGCCAATTGCTGGCGCGTCTGCGCCAGGCCCGGCGCATCAAGCAGGCAGATGCCGCACTGCGTGCGGGGCTTTCCCGCAACACCGCCTATCGCCTTGAAAAAGGCGATCCAGGCCTGGCGTTCGGGCAGATCCTCCGATATCTGGACGCGATCTCTCCCGGCACGACGCTTGCCGGCCTGCTGGCCGAATCCGACCCTGCGCTCAAGGCGCTCGAATCTCGCGAGGCGACGCGGCGTGTGCGCGACCTGTCCACTTCAGAGCTGGCCAAGCTCGATTTTTGAGGGAGGCGCCCATGGCCAAGGACCGGGAAGTCGTGATCTTTGCCCACCTGGATGAAAGCTGGGTGCCGTGTGGCTTGCTGACCATGACGGAGGAAGGCGCCACACTCCTTGCGTCCAGCTACGCCTACGGGACGCGGTATCTCGACCGGCCGGGCGCCGTGGAGATCGATCCCGTGAGCCTGGGCACGCATGGAGCGCCGGTCAAAGGCAAAGTCCTGTTGCCCGTGAACGATTTGACAGGCTTTGGGGGCATTCGCGATGCCGCGCCAGATTCCTGGGGGCGGCGGGTTATCGAGGCCAAGCTCAAGGCGCCGGCTAATAGCCTGCGCGAATCCGACTATCTCCTGCATGCCGGGAGCAATCGGGTGGGCGCCCTGGATGTGCGGCCGAGCAGGGATTCGGAACCCCTGGAGGGGGCGGCCGGTCGCGTGCATGACCTGGAGCGCCTCCTGGCTGCCGCCGAGCGCATCGACGAGGGGTTGCCCGTACCGGCCCATCTCGAGCAGATTTTCATCCAGGGGTCGGCGCTTGGAGGTGCGCGCCCCAAAGCCACGGTCCGCGATGGCGCTGGATATCTGACGCTGGCCAAATTCCCCACTCGGAAAGACGTATTCGACATTCCCGTCATCGAGGCGGCGACATTGCGACTGGCCAGTGCGGCGGGTTTGAATGTGCCCGCGGTCGAGACGGTCATGCTGGACACGCGACGCGTCATGATGATCCGTCGATTCGACCGATACTGGCTCGACAAAGGTGTCGTGGCGGGCATGGGGACCGATCTCACGCTTGCGCCAGCGAACGGTCGCACCGAGCGTCGGATGGCCTTCGTCAGTGGCCTGACGATGGCCGGGTGCGATGAGTTGGAGTCGAATGCCAAGGCATACGCGGATCTGGCGGAAGCGGTGCGCAAGTACTGCCATCCGTCGGTGATCCGCCAGGACAGCGAAGAGCTGTACAAGCGCATGGTGTTCAACGTTCTGGTGAACAACGATGACGATCACCTGCGCAACCACGGGTTCATCTGGGATCCTGCCCTGCCGGGATGGCGCCTGAGTCCCCTGTACGACGTGCTGCCTAGGCCGGCCATGGCGGCCGATCGCTACTTGCACCTGGGCGTCGGGCCTGAAGGGCGAAGCGCGACGATGGACAATGCCTTGGCTGGCGCGGCCCGATTCTCCATTACTCCGACACGCGCGGGGCAATTGATTGCGCAGGTCTGGGCGATTGTCCGCGAATGGCGGGTGGTCTTCGCAGGGTACGGCGTGCAGGCGCAGGACATCGAGAAAATCGCCTCTGCATTCCGGCACATCGATGTGCTGAGCACTGTTGGTACGCGCAAGCTGATCGCTTGAGTCCGGCATTGATCGGTGTGCAGGACGCGCCAGGCCGCGAGCGTGGCGCGCGGCGCCCCGCAACGGGTCGCGCCCCACCCTACCCCTGCACGTCACTCGCCCAAGGCTGCGCCGTCAACCTCTCCGCCAGATACTCGATCAGCGCTTGCACCCGCGCCGGACGCCGCCTCCCCGGCGGCGTGACGATATGCAGCGCGATCGGATCGACCTGCCAGTCATCCATGGCCGTCTCCAGCGCGCCCGATTGCAGGTCTTCCCAGGCCAGGAACTCCGGCTGCAGCGCCAGCCCGCTGCCGGCGCGCAGGGCCGGCGCCAGGGCCTCGGCGTTGTTCACGTTCAGATGCACGGGCAGGGCCTGCGAGAACTCGCCGTGCGTCTCGTGGCGGAAGCGCCAGTTCGCGCCGTTGCGCGCGTACATGTATTGCAGGGCCGTGTGCTGCGCCAGGTCGCGCGGATGCCTGGGTCGGCCCGCGCGTTTGAAGTAGGCGGGCGAGCCCACCAGCAGGATGCGCACCGAGCACAGGCGCCGGGCCAGCAGCGTGGAGTCGACCAGATTCGAGATGCGCAGCGCCAGGTCGAAGCGTTCGGACACCAGGTCGGCCTGCTTGTCGCTGAACTCGATCTCCAGGCCCACGTCGGGATGCGCCTGCATGAAGGGCGGCAGCATCGGCGCCAGGTGCGTGACGCCGAAGGACATGGGCGCGGACAGGCGGATCTTGCCGCGCAGGCTGGTGGATTTCTCGGTCACCTCGGCCTCGACGGCCTCGCCCTCTTCCAGGATGCGCGCGGCGCGTTCCAGCGCCCCGTAGCCGGACTCGGTCAGCGACATGCTGCGCGAGGTGCGGTGGAACAGCATGGTCTTCATCTTGGTTTCCAGGCGCGTGATGGCCTTGGACACCGTGGCCTGGGACAGGGCCAGCTCGGTCGCCGCCTTGGCGAACGAGCCGGTGTCGGCGACCTTGGCGAAGATCGCCCACCCTTCCAGATCCGGCAGCTTGTTCATGTCTGATTCTCGCAATAACAGTCGCGTCGATGATAGCGGCTGCCTATGTGACGAACAAGAAAACATCGGCCTGTGGCGGGCCAGGAAAAAGTCCCTGTCACAGGGAGCATGCAAGAAATGGAAAGGATGGAATTCCACGGCGCGGATTCTCAGGCGCCGGGCCGATCCCTAATATGCCTCTACCGACAGACGACGTGCACGAAAGCTCCAAGCGGCGCTTCCGACACGATCTGACGGCGTGGGCCCAGGCGGTCCGCGCATCGCCCCGAATTCATGCCGCTGCATTCCCTGAACGATTTCCTGAAAGAGAGACCCGCCATGTCCGCCAACAAATACCTCGAAGTCCTGACCCCGCAGAACAGCCAGATCATCTTCATCGACCAGCAGCCGCAGATGGCTTTTGGCGTGCAGTCGATCGACCGCCAGACGCTGAAGAACAACGTGGTGGGCCTGGCCAAGGCCGCGCGCACCTTCAACATCCCGACCACCATCACCACCGTGGAAACCGACGGTTTCTCGGGCAACACCTTCCCCGAACTGCTGGCCGTGTTCCCCGACAACAAGATCCTGGAACGCACCTCGATGAACTCGTGGGACGACCAGAACGTGCGCGACGCGCTGGCCGCCAACGGCCGCAAGAAGATCGTGGTGGCCGGCCTGTGGACCGAGGTCTGCAACACCACCTTCGCGCTGTGCGCCATGCTGGAAGGCGACTACGAGATCTACATGGTGGCCGACGCCTCGGGCGGCACCTCGGCCGATGCCCACAAGTACGCCATGGACCGCATGATCCAGGCCGGCGTGGTGCCGGTGACCTGGCAGCAGGTGATGCTGGAATGGCAGCGCGACTGGGCCCGCCAGGAAACCTATGACGCCGTGACCGGCATCGCCAAGGAACACTCCGGCGCCTACGGCATGGGCATCGACTACGCCGTCACCCATGTGCACAAGCTGGCCGAGCGCGTGAAGCACGGCGAACGCATCGGCCCCAACCCGGCCAAGTAAGCCGCCCGCCGGGCCGGCGGTGGCGCTGCCA